>JAYVYS010000486.1:0-14460 GCA_043784005.1 Isosphaeraceae bacterium | reverse complement strand
CGGTTTTATCTGTGTTTGAGCCAACGGTGACCGGAGCCGTAACGCTCGTAACTGGACCTCCCGCGTAAACGGACCGCGACGAGATCTTCGCGTCAAGGTATCCGCTTAGGATTGCCCCCGCCGTGCCTGTGGTATAGGCTCCGGGGAGTAGCGTCGCCCAAGGATCGGCACCGCTTCCGGCCCCGGGAATTACGGTGGCGTCACTTCCCCCATGCATCACCACGCCGAATTGGCCCACTACTGTATTTGTCGAAGCGGTGTTGTGGATCGTCACAACATAGTCGCCGTCGGTAAATTGAGCCGTGGGAGTGGAGACCAGATTGACACGATAGCGGCCCACAAAGCTTCCCGAATCTTCAGGCAATGTCGAGATCAGAAGAGTCGGGTTGAGTTTGAAGGTCGTGTCATTGAAATCGAAATAAAAACCATCACTCAAACGCTCGATGGAATAACCGAGTGCCGAGGCAGTTTGAAACTGGTAGCGAATCCGAAGCGCCATCGGTCACCTCACGTGTGCGAGAGGAACAACGCACCCACGGCGACCTTCGCGGCGGGACTGCCATTGGTGATCGGTTTGGGCACTGCGAGGTCAGCCATCGCCACAACATTGCCACCTGCGGGAGCGTCGGCGAGAAACAGGCTTTGCACTGTCCCCCAGTCGGCGGTCGGCGCAGGGAATGTGATCACCGCGGCATTAGACTTCGCCCCAAAGTTGGCTGTGGGGAAATTCGTGGAAGAATTTGGTAAGGCGACTCGGCTATACCCGCCACCAGCCGGCTCCGTCGTCAATCCACGCTTGTTGGCGGTGTTCTGCGCCAGTCCGACATACAACGTCACTGGAGGTGTGAAAGACACCGCGCCGAAGAACAGGTCTAGCACCTTGTTGTTGGAATAGTCGGTGAAAAATCCGGCCATCGTCGTCCCTTCAACTGAGAATCGCGGTAATGTATGCGTGATTTAACAAGTAAGCTGCCAGTCCATTTTGCGAAACCGTGAACGGGTTCAACCCATACCAAGACGGCGGGTTGTCCGTGCCGTAACTCCCCGACCCAACACAGCGCCATTCCGAGAATTGACCGTCCGCGGGGGAGCGCACTTCAAGAACATGTGCTCCGAGATACCACGGGTACATCCGCGGAGGCGCGACATACTTGGTGTCGCGGATGATGACATTGGTCGAGGTGCCCCACTTCTGTCGGTGATTAAATTCGGGGCCGACCAGAGCGACGCCCTTCATCTCGCCGTGCCAACGGGGGCCATCGACGTCGATCGCCGCGAGGTAATTGTCCGTGTACGCCTGCAAGTTATCGATCGAGACCCAGCAACGGTGAAAGACGGTGTCATTGTTCGAGTAATCCTTCAACATCACGAGCGCGGCCCTTGAACCGATCGTTCCGAGAAAGATATCTCTCAGCACCAGTGAAGTGGCGGGAACATAGGCAACCGCTTCGCAATATACGGCAGCCTTGGAGAGGGTGGCTCCCTCGAAATCGACAAACAGGTTTGTCAGCGCGATGTTTCCGCCATAACCCCAGGAATGACCTTTGAAGATACACTCGGCATTGGGGTTGGCGAACGCCACGAAGACGTTCTCCCAATGCGCGGTGCATCCAACTTGGCGAAGCGTCACTCGCCCCGATGTACCGCAGTAGACGTCTCGTGCATTGATGATTTGTTGAACACCAAAATATGCCGCGTCGTATCCTTGAATCCAACAGTTGTTGATATAGATGTTATAGTTCGCCACCGAGAAGATCGACCCGATACCGTGATAACCTCCCACGGCCTTGACGTTCTCGACCGTGAACTCCAGAGCGTTCGAAACCGAGATTGCCTGCCCGAAACCATTACTGGCGACCACTTGAATGTCGCGGATGGCATTCCCGATAATCGGCGTCGGGTAGACGCTATGAATGAAATAGCCCGACGTGATCGCGTCCAGGGTAGCGAGCTGGCCGTGCTGGACAGTTACCACACGACCCGACGTGGCAGGGTTATCCGTCCCCTTCAGAAAGCAAACGGTGTTCGCATCTTGGCCAAAGTAGGCATATGCGTCATTGAGAGGCGTCGTTGGAGAGTCGATTCGCTTTTGCGGCTGACCGGCTCCCGCATTCTGATATCTGATGCTGTTGGAAAGTCGCAGTCCATAGACCCTCAGATCGACTGCCGTCCCTCCCCCCGCACCGACCGGCTGCGGTCCATTCGCGCCGATCAAGAATGGTGCGTAGTCGTTGGTGACAAATGTCAAACCACTGTTGGGAGTGAACGGAATACTCGACGTTGGCATTAAGTTCGTCTGGTTACTGAGCGCGACCTGAACTCCATTCACAAAAGCGCTGCACAATGCGTTGGCTAGGTCGAACTGAACGGTGATCCGGTAGGGTGCGGCCGCCCCCGCCAAGCTGAAACCGAAGTATCGCGTAGGAGAATTCGGGTTCGCCTCGATGTCCGAGGTTCGGAACATGACAATGATCTTTTTTGGGTCGTCCCAGATCGAGATTGCAAACGGTGACGGGTTTCCGAGGATCGAACCCATGCCGATCAGCGGGGCACTTATTGGAAACTGCTGACCATCAGGGGGTTCAATGCAAAACTCGACCGTGAGTTTCGAGGTCTCACCCCAGTTGTCCGCGGTGAATTTGTCGGCAACGCTAGAGACACCCGCGTTCATCGCGCTGGCCTGAAATTGAATACAACTGATCGCGTTGGTCCGAATTCCCCACATTCGCCCTGAAGAATTGACCACCGAAGTATCGAGTTTACCGTAAAGATCGGGCCGATATGTGGCATCAACCTGAAGAGGAACAGTCGTCCCGTTAAGAACAGTGTGCTCCACACGTTTCAGACCAAATTGGAATACTGAGTGCTTGATATAGTTGTCCATGATGACCATGGACCCCCAACCCTCGCCTCGAATCTCGATATTGTCTCTGTCAACCCAGATCGTCTTGGTGACGTGATAAAATCCTGTGCCGCTCGGGATGAAGACGATTCCACGCGGGGCCGGATCGAAGGAAGTCAGACGCGCGGCGAGGTCGTCAATGGCCGCCTGAAATGGTCCGGCGTTGTCGGTGATTCCATTGTCGGCTCTTGCGCCATAGTCACGAACGTCGACCCAAAGCGTGCCATGTGGCGGCTTCCCGGGGGCGGCTGATCCGCCAATTGCCAAGGTCATTTTTGAGACAGCCCTCGCGAAAAAGGTAAACGACGCTCGTGGATCACAACCCCGAGGTGGGATCGGTCAATCCCGGCGACTTTAGACGGCGACCGTCTGAATTTGATCCATGACGTAGGGAACGATCGATCGACCAATATTTCCGGTTTGCACTGCGGTATTGGTCTCGATTCCCGCAGAGTTGAACGATCGAACCGCGACGGAGTAGGTCGCCGGTGAAAGTGGGCCGGGGACCAGGCATGAATAACCCAATTGTCCCGAGATGTAAGGCACGGTGGCCACTGGAACGGTGTAATCCACCACCTCGACTTTGAGAAAAATGCGGAAACCGTCCGGAAGCCTTTGTCCCAGTGCCGGCGCATAGGCCCAACTGATCAGACAACCCCCGCCTGGTACGGATGACAGATTCAAGGCGTGGGGCGCATTCGGCAGGCCGCTGTTCTCAAGTCCATCCGGCCCGATCGCCACGCGGACACTTGCCACGGTATTCGCCTCTTCCAAACCTGTCTCGACTTGAAACGCACGTACCAGGAACGTGTTGTCCGTGGAGGTGTTTAGCGGACCGATGACGCAGGATAGGTCGGCGGTCGTGACGAGGGGAGTCGTGAGGTCGACAGCCCCGCCCGTTCCGTGATTACTATAAATATGATATTGGATTGTCATTTATCGACTGAGCCGGGTGCTCAGCCTCGTCGTCGGCTGGGGTGTCGATGTTCCAGGACGTGCCACCCAGTGGACGACCGTCCTGGCCATAAGGTCGTCGAGCTCTTGCCGGTACCACAGGGATTTGGCGATGAACGAGTCGGATTTCTCGTCCGCGCCGCGGCTCAGTTCGAGGTACTGTCGATAGAGAACGCTGAGTACCACCGCTTCGCGCACTTCTCGCGGGTCAAACAGATCACAGGGTCGCCTTCCGGCAATCAGGTCGTCGATTCCAAAGCGACGATTGAGGTCGTAGCTCACTCTCGCGATCTGAGGACCAAGGGTCGTGACCGAGAATTCGACTGAATCCACTCCATCCAGCGGCGCGGCGGGTTGGCCTTCTCCGGGGGATTGACCTTTCCGACGAAGATTCACCATGCCCGCGGCCACCGACTCAATGGCGAAGGCCTCCCCGGGTGGCTTGAAGACGCTCACCGGCTGAGTCAGTCGTATCACCTGACCCGGGCTCAAGCCGTTCGTTAGAAAATCGACCGCCGACGATGTCAACGTCCACCGATCACCGGGACTGAACGACCCATCGGTGCCCCAAGCCAGACATTGGTCTTTTGGGCAAAGGATTGAGAAGTCGGCCGATGCTCGTAGAGCGATGTCTTCATCCGTTGCGTAGATACTAGAATTGACATGCATGGCGATGTTCGCAAGTCCTGCTCAAGAGGGAAGGACGCTCTTGGACGCTTCGACGCGCCCATTTGGAAGTCTTTTCCTTCGGGATACATCCGAGTTGGCTTCATGTTGCTGTCCATCAAGGCCCAGGGCTCGGTTTACGTCTGACAACATCAGTTCAGCGGCTTCATACGCAGCGTGGAGCTGATCCCGGAACTCCGCCCCTTTCCTCAAAATCTCGCGTGCATCTTCCGGCCCGGAAGCGCCGGCTTGCGCGCAGAGATTAGCCAGGGCGGAGAGCGTCGCGATTCGGCGGGCAGGTGCTTCCGCTTCGGGATGGCCGATCCGCTTCGCGGCATCTTCGAGAAACGTGGTAAAGCCCGGAAACACATAAACGGACAAAAGGCACCTCGTCGTCAAACAGGTGTGGCTCGATCCTTGGAGTGCCGCCCCAGGCAAGTTCCTCGGCCGGGTCTGACAAATCTCAGCTTAGGAGAGTTCGATGAACTGTCCCCGCTCACTCAGGTCGCGGAGAACGCCGAGAACCCTTCGACCCAGGCGTGATGGCCGGGGTTGTCGACTTCGACAGCCCCTTCGGCAATCCAATCGCCTTCATAGGCGTCGCCCCGGATACCGCGCGGGTTCCAGAACTCGTTCCGCTTCATCCGCATACGCACCTCTTTGGAGGTGAGGCAAATGGCGCTGAAGGGCTTTAGCAAGGGAGCTTCGATGATCGAGATTCCGCCCAGAAAGGGTGCGGCGAAGATGTCGATCGGTGTTCCGAAGACATTCACACCCGCGTCGATCCTCTGTGCGGCCTGTCCCCACGTCGCCAGTCCGGTCATAAAGTTCGACGAGACGAGCAAGACGTCAGGGTCTCCGCCATTCTGTCGGCAGAGTTGCATCGTGTCTCGGATAAAGTCGGTCGCCTTATACGCACCAGCGTTCACCGGATTCGTCGTCAGCGTGCCGTTAAGAAGGGTCCGGAGCCCCTTCTGTTTCGGCCTGGCGGCGACGGCGGGATCTTCACCACGACCGTAGTAGGACGAATATTCCATGTCGTCCATGAGGTTCTGAAGGGCATCCATCTTGTACTGCTCAAACGGCGTCCTTGCTCCGGGATAGGTCGCGAAGGCCGACGAAGCCTGGAGCGAACCACCGACCTGTACGGGATGCTGCCACGTTTGGCAATACTGGGCGGTGCCCGACGGCTTAAGGGCCACACCATTCTGATTGATTTCGCCGCCGGTACGACTATTGCCGATCAGGCGGATCTGGTCGTTGACCGCACCGGTGCCGGCGGTTGTCCCTTCCGCGCCGCGACGGACGGGGACGGCATTGGTGGCAAGGTTCGGGTCGCCGATGAGCTCGACCCGCTCGCCGGAAGCGAGCTCAAGCACGTCGCCGTTCATAAACGGGCTGGCGTCCACCAAGGTGATCTGGGTGTCGCCCGCGGCGACGGTATTCGCGAGCAACATCACGCGAGGGCGGTAAGAACGGCTCACAATCGTGAATGTGGTCGAACCGACCGGGACTCGGGGAACCCGGGTCACGAGCGGGCAACGATTGACGAACCAGTTGCTCGCGACAACATAGATGTCGTTGCGAACTTCCGCCTGATTGTCAAAGGAGCCCTGGATTCCTTGCAAAAAAGCATTCGGCATTGCGCAAACTCCGGAGATGTGCGGCGAGAGATAAAAGAGGTTCCCGCTCCCTTAAGTAACCATCGAGACGGGACAGTCCGCCGTCCCGCCATTTGGGAGATTTCCCTATCGATCGCGCCTCAGACCGATCGGCTTCAACAAGTTGTTGGGCTGCGCGGCGGCCTCCTCGCGCCACTTCATCACGATCGCTTCACCGAGGGTTTTGGGAGCCCCTTTCGCTCCCGAACCACCGACAGGACGGCTGGCGTCTTTCGCTCCCGTGCCTCCACGCGAAGTAGGCAGGCAGAAATGAGAGTATTCGGGACTCGCCAGCCATTCGTTAACCACCTGGCTCACAGCGCGTCCATCTCGCGACGTCACCTTGAACCGGCCCTGCTCCTCGTAAACGTCAAATTCCTCGCTCCAGAGCTTGATAAGCTGGGCCGCAGCCCCACCGACCAAAGCTTTGCCTGCCAGCACGGTCGCCAGTTCTCGCTCACGCACGGCGGACTTGCAGACCCCCTCAAGTTCGATCAATCGCTTCTCACGTGCGTAGGCCTCCTCCTCCTTCATCCGTTCCAAAGGCGAACTCTGCCTTGAATCCGCCAAGGGTCGGCCGATTCCTTCGGCGGGAACGTTACCTGATGCCCGCGCCCGTAGCGATCCCAGCTCGTCGCGGGAAATCGTGACGACATCGTCAGCCACCAATGATTCCGCCTCAAACTGGTCGGAAACCGGCGCTATCGGATTGTTTTTATCCATGATTACTACTTATTAATGTTTTATGTTCAATATTCCGCATCCGACATGCTTCACTTCTTTGGATTTGCCCCGGCCGCGTCTGTCAGTCGTCCGGCAATCTCGTCATCGCACGAGGCGTACAAGGTATCGCTCAAACCGGGCAAGCAAAGCCGCATGAGCCGGCTGAGGATCAGCCCCTCAGTCATTGGCAACGCGCCCGCTTTCGCGATGAGTGACTGAAAATCACTCGCCGCCGAAGCAACATCACCGGCTGTATAAAGATCGAACTCCGCAGGGTAGACCACCTGCACCGCAGCGGTTTCCAACGGCGAAGGCTCACCATCCCCGAGAACCAAAAGTGCCAGTTCCGCGGCGATGTGTTCAGCTCTCGCGAGGATTTTCGCGATTTTCGCCAATCGGTTATTGCCGTCGGCATGATCCATCACCTTGGAAAGACCCGATTGCGCGCTCCCCCCACGACCCGTCGGCTTCACCAGGGCGGAATCTCGGTCCACGTCGTCGCGGATATCGGCCTTGTTCTTGCGAATCGACTCGGCTCCAGCCTTCGGGAAGTCGACGACGTCGAAGCCTTCGTAGGTGGCCGTACCCCCTTGCGTGTTCTTTTTCTTGGGAAGCAACCAGCTCGGCCCGATGGGAATCGTCCCGTCCGACTGGACAAAATCTTCCGGTCCCTGAAGGAGGGGATGAGCCTGGGTCGTATCCGAGAGAATGAGTTCGGAATCGCGGTTGTAATACTCGCGTTGGCGCTCGGCGATACTCTCGTATCGAGACTGGCCAATATTACGGCAGCGAGGCTTCTTCCGGTCGAACACGCGCACGATCGGCACGACGCCGAAGGGGTTTGGAAGGACCGCGAGTACCTCGCCGTCCGAGTCGAAAAGTGTCGATTCCTCGGCCGTCCATTGGCGAAACCGGATCAGCGGTCCTTGGTCGGTCTCATGACGCTCCTGGATCAAGCATTCCTGATAGCGCTGGCCGCTCGCATCAAGGATCCACCAGAGCATGTTCTCCGGAAGAATGTACGAGGCCACACAACGGTCGAGTTCCATCCTTTGAAGGTCGGCCCGCGTCTCGATCGGCTCGTCATCCGAGGCGGGTGGATGATCCATATAGAGATCAAGTTGGCCCAGCACGAGCAAGAGCGGGGCGATGGTCTCTGACATCCATTGGTCAATGGTCGTGCCACAGCGATCGACATCGGCCCACCAATCCATGATCTTCGGCGGCCCGACCCGTTTGACTTCGCGAGAGTAAATCCGCGAAAGATGGGTCTCGACCGACTCCGCGACGAAGGTAGGGACGGGAGTTCGCGCCCTCCGCAATTCATAGTCGTCGTCCGAGGCCGCCGCCGCCGGGTCCATACCGGCACCCGGCCCGATTGCTCCCGCGTAGGAAGCGCCTAGCTCACGGGGGTCGGGATACTCGCGCTTATGCCGGATCATATTACGGATCGGCAGACCGCGATGGTCGTAACCGTAGATCGCCTGGCGGTAACGCTCACCTCCTTCAAGGGAATCGAGCATCCATCGCCATCGTAGGTGATGCTCGCTCCATTCTTCATGGCGGCGGAGGAGAACGTTTTTGGACTCGTCGTTGTCTGATGGTCGCATTCAGAAAACCTGTCGGGCCGGAACCCGTGCTAGAACCGATTGTGGGACACGCCCCTCGGGGAAACAGAACCGCAAGCCACCACGGAGCGCGTCGACGAGATCCTCGTGGGGGTGCTGAGGATCTTCGGGATAGTCTTGCCACTGACCGCTTCGCTTCGCCCGGCGATAGTTTTGCAAGGCGCGTATCGTTGCGCCACAGCGAGGGTGAATCATCAGTCGAGAACGGCCATCGGCGGGTTGCAAGAACGATTCGACCAACGCGAGTCCGTCGGCGACCGCCCCCATCGGCCACCTCCGAAGCGGCCTCAACCCGACGCGCTCGTATTCGCCGATCACCGTCGGACCTACCGGATTCCTTGCTCCGCCAGCGGGGTCGGTCGAGACCGTGTCGAGCCTTCCGTTGCAGACTTCCCGCGCGACACTCAGGAGGCGATAAGCGTTTTGCTCGGCGGGGATGTTCTCCGCAAGGTAATCCGCGAACACGCGGATCTCTTCGATCGGCCCGCTGGACGTCAACGGTCGGGCGACCTGAAAGAAGATCGCCCCGGTGAAGACACCCGAGTCGATCGCAAGGTGAACCGGCAGACTGCCGTCATACTCCGCCCGGATGCCGACGTGCGAATCTTCGCCGAATGTCGGGAACCAGAGCCCATCCGTTCTTGGACCCTTGCAGAGATAATCCGCCTCGAAGGTGCGGGCGCTCGTGGAGCGGACCTTTTGGATCAATGCGTCGATCGCATAGTGTCCGTCGGAACGTTTCGCCTTCGGGAGGACATGAGCGGGAACATCATGACACCACTTGACCAGCGGGCATTGAGGACATTTTTCAAGGTCTTTTCCCGAACGTGCGTCCGGACACCGTTCGAGAACCTCGAACGCGCAGAAGGTGTGGAGCGGAAATTCTCCGGCCGCCGCACGCTCCATCAAGCCGGCCATCGGACCGTTCACTTTGTGCCATGTGGATGTCATGAGCACCGAGGCCGACATGCCTTGGCGATCATTCATGCACATCCCCATGGCCGCTTCGCGAAGCTCGGTAGGGATCTCGTCAACCTCATCGAGTTTGAGCGAAGGAACGTGTGGTCCGCGAACACTTCGGCTCGATGCCGCGAGCACGGAAACCTCGGAGCCGTTTCTGTAAATCGCCTCGCCCCGCAGAAGCCTTTGGATGGATTCCGCGTCTGACTCGGATTGTCCTTTCCCGTAATAGACCGTGTCGCGCAGCGCCCGGTAGATTTGTTCGGACTGCGCCAGGCTTCCTCCAAGAATCCGCGTCCCGTGTCGAGGATGAAATCTGCTGACGATGTGCGTATTGAGAGCGGAGAGAAACGACTTTCCCGAACCTCGTGAGCCGAGCACAAGCGAAAGCGGCGGACGGTCGTGACATGCGGACCAGAAAAAATCCCAGGGTGCGTTGTGACCGACGCACACACTTTTCCGAGCGATCTTCACCCCGGTGTATTGCACAACCCAATTCCAGAGATCATCGGGCGAGGCCGGCTGACTCTCACATTTTGATATCGTTTTTCTCGGATTCTGAATGATGCGTGATTGTTGCACTTGCTGAAATTTCGACGACATGATGGGTACGCGCAAGACGATGAAGGAGTGTCATCGACGGCCTGAGCCTCCACGCCCGGCACCGAGGGACGGAAACGGAAACGGCAACAATTCATTGCAATACGTCGTTCCGGTTCGTGTCCATCGATTCATCGACAACAGAAACTTCTTTGATGATGGAACCGATTCGCGACCTGGGCAGGTCGAAGACATCGGAAAGGACACGTTGGGAGAACCCATTTTTGAATGCGACATAGATGACCAGGTTCCTCCGAAACCGCCAGCGCTTGCCTACCGTTTCTCCGGCGCGCTGCGCCAAGAGGCCTGGCGCCATTGAACCTGCCGAGAACTTTCCAGCGGGTCGAAACAATTTCATGATGCTTCCGTCGTCTCACAGCGGCGAATCGCCTCCAGACGTCTCCGCCGGTCAAGGCCGTTTTTTACGTTGAGATTCTTTCTCAATCTCTTATTAAATCATGACTTAAGACATTCTTGAGGTGGCCCGTTCTGACTCTCGACCGGTCCGGCGTCTGGTCGAGCAAGCGATGGAAACAAGGACTCACCCATGTTGATCATCGTGCGCGCGCGGAATCGCGTCCCGCGACCAGCGAAGCCAAGCGCGAGATTCGTCAACGGATGCCGTGATTCATTCCTGAGCGATAGGAGGGTCTAGAGAGCGGGATTTGACGGCTCGATGCTGAGATATTTCCGTCCCCGTTTCATGTCTTCCCCCTTTCATGTCTCGTAACTCCGGTTCGCCTCCTTCCGAGTTTGGCGGCGAAGGGCGTCCGGTTTTGGTATGCTACTGGCATGGACACGCTTCTCTCTCGGATCACGATTGACCCGGCGGTATGCCACGGCAAGCCGTGCGTCCGCAGGCTCCGCTACCCGGTCGAGACGCTTCTCGAACTGCTCAGCTCGGGGATGACTGTCGACGAGATCCTGGCCGACTACGAAGACCTCGAGCGTGACGACGTGTTGGCCGTGCTCGCGTTTGCCGCCCGGTTGGTCCGTACCCGCCGCATCCAGCCGGTGGGTCCGTGAACTTTCTCGTCGACGCCCAAATACCGCGGCGGATGACCGAGTGGTTGACTGCCGCCGGGTGCGACGCCGTCCACACCCTGGACTTTGCCGGATGGTAACCGGACGACCGACGCGCAGGTCAACGACCTGGCCGACCGGGAGCAGCGGGCGGTCGTCACGAAGGATGCCGACTTTGTGGACTCGCACGTCCTCCGGGGGCAGCCTGCGAAGTTGCTCCTGATCTCGACCGGAAACATCAGCCACCGGGATCTGGAGGTGCTGATAGTGCCGCTCATTCTGGATATCGTCCGCGAATTCAGGTCGCACTCGTTCCTCGAACTCGGCGCGGCCGGACTCATCATTCGCGGGTAAGGCCATCTGACGGGAACTAAGCCATGCTATATCTCATTCTTCTCGTGGTCTGCCTGGGGTTCCTTGCCGCTGCTCTCTTCTATTTCATCAGGTCAAGGGAACTCTCCGCACAGCTGCGCGGAGCTGAAGAAGCCTGGCATATAAAAGAAGCTGGCTACACCTCCGAACTAGCCAAGCTTGAGAAGATCAGGCACATCCCAGACGTCATCGAGAAAGCCCGGCGCACGAAGGCGGACTCCGAGGCGAAACTGGCTGTGGCCGAGAGAAGGGCGGAAGAGATCCTTCAGCGTGCCCTAGTGGAAGCTCAGGAACGGAGCAAGAAACTCCGGGCCGAGGTTGATTCGCTCAAATCCGCGGCGGCCGAGGCGCTGCGGGTGGCGACGTGGCAGGGGCAGAACACCCTTGAAGAGGCCCAGAAAGAGGCCAAGGAACTCACATCGAAAACCCGGAAAGACACCAAGGAAAAGCGTGAAAAAACCGAAGCGACCCTGGAACAAGCTATCAGATACGCCCTGGAGATTAGGCAGAAAGCGGATCATCGTGCCAAAGAAATAGCCGGAGAGGCATATGAGGCTAAGGGTAAGCTCAGGGATTACGAGGCGTCGGCACAGGCTCTTAAAAATAGATTGGAAAAATACGAAGGCGTTTATGTCGTCCCCCCAACCCACGTTCTCGATGAACTCGCCGAAGAGTTCGGGTTCAATAACGCCGGGGTAAAGCTAAACCTCGCTCGTGAACGAACCAAGCTCATGCAGGCGAACGGAACAGCGGCGACGTGCGGCTATCCCGAGGAGTGGAAAAAGGAACACGCCCTCAAGTTCGTACTCAGCACGTTCAACGGCAAGGTCGATACCGTTCTTTCCAGGCTGAAGCCCGGTAATCAGGGGAAGCTCATTCAGGAGATCAAGGACGCCTACGCCCTGGTCAATAAGGACGGTGAAGTCTACAAGAACGCCCGCATCCAAGAGGAATATCTGGACTCCCGACTTGAAGAGGTTAAATGGGGCGTGGCCGTCATGAAACTCAAGGAGAAGTCCCGCGAAGAACAACGCGCGATCAGGGAACAGATCAGGGAGGAGCAACGGGCCAAGAAGGAAATCGAGAAGGCTATCAAGCAGGCCGAGCGCGAGGAAGAGCTCGTCAACAAGGCCATCGCTAAACTCAGGAAACAGTTCGAGGAAGCGAGCGGGGCGGAAAAGGTCCGGCTCGAATCTCAATTGCAGGAGATGAACGTTAAGCTCGCCGAGGCTGAGGAGAAAGGCAGGAAAGCGATCTCGATGGCTCAGCAGACGAAGCGGGGTCATGTCTACATCATTTCCAACCTCGGATCATTCGGAGAGAACGTGGTTAAGATCGGCCTGACGAGACGGATCGATCCCACTGAGCGGGTCAGAGAACTTGGCGACGCCAGCGTGCCTTTCCCCTTCGACGTGCATGCCATGTTGAAGTCTGAGGATGCCCCCGCCCTGGAGACCGCCCTTCACAGACGGTTCGTCGAAAGGCAAGTCAACAAAATCAACCGGCGGAAGGAGTTCTTCCAAGTCGGACTGAACGAACTCAGAAAAGTCATCGACGAACTGGGCATCGACTGCATGTGGACCCTGGAATGTGAGGCAAGCCAGTATCGGGAGACGCTGGCGCTTGAGGAAGCCATGCGGTCCAACGCTGGCGTGCGGAAGAAATGGCTGGAGGAGCAGGCTACCTTCAACTTTGATGCGGACGACTTCGAGGACGCGGAACAGGAATTTGAGGAGGCCGAGGCGTGAGAGCCCCTCCAGTACGATGACGGGCATCAAGTACGCGACGCGGGGCTCCCTGGCGAATCCCGAGAGCACGCGGGCGGAGAGAGCTGCGGTTTCAGATTTTCTTGGGCGAGCCAAGGTGCTATGCTACAAGAACGTCAGCACTTACGCAGAGGGAAGCCCATGACGACCACAACGAAGCATGCCCGTGAAAATGAGGTGACGATTCTCGCCCGTATTCTTGGCAACGAGAATGGTCAGCTTCCTTCTGATCTTGCCCGTTACATCGTCGATCTTCAAATCAGCGAGCGAGACAAGGCCCGAATGCACGACCTGGCCGTGAGGAATCAGGGCGACGACCTCACGCCGGCTGAGAAAGAAGAGATGTTCGCCTTTGGCAAGGCCGCAACCCTGCTCTCCATCCTGAAATCCAAAGCCCGCCGCACGCTCGGGATCAAACTCGAAACACGCACCGCCTCGTAGGGGCCGACCGCTCATGGACGCGGCGCTGATTCGGCTAGTCCGGCAGCGGGCGGATGGCCGTTGCGAATACTGCCGGATGCCCCAGGCGGCCGACGACGCCACCTTTGAGATCGACCAGGGGTCCGAAAATGGGACGGAGGGAATAAGTAAAATTCGTGACAATTTGATAAACCATACCAATAAAATCAGATATGGATGGGTTAATTTCCTCCGTCCCCTTTTCACCCCGAAGAAAGACCGCAAACCGGGATTGACGGGTCCAACCATATCAGGGTGGTTGACTGCCGCCGGATGCGACGCCGTCCGCACCCTGGACTTGCCAGATGGTAACCGGACGACCGACGCTCAGGTCAACGACCTGGCCGACCGGGAGCAGCGGGCGGTCGTCACGAAGGATGCCGACTTCGTGGACTCGCACGTCCTCCGGGGGCAGCCTGCGAAGCTGCTCCTGATTTCGACCGGGAACATCAGCAACCGGGATCTATACTCGGCGCGGAGCGGAATGAAACTTTCGCTCCCTTAATGATTGTGATAGAACTAAGCCCCTGCTGGCAAGGATGTTGATTCCACTCGATCCGCACCCCAAGGATGCACATCATGACCTGGCTTCGTGTTCAACTGACCGTGGATCAGCAGAGAATTGTTGATGAGGAACGGTCCTCACACCCCAATCTGCGCATCCGTGAGAAGATGCTCGTGATCTGGTTGTTGCACAGTGGGCTCACCCGCTGGAAAGCGGCTGAGATCGTCGGCGTGAGTCGGGT
>JAYVYS010000485.1:0-5127 GCA_043784005.1 Isosphaeraceae bacterium | reverse complement strand
GGGAAAGAGCCGACGCCGGACCAGATCAGGCTCTTCGCCGACCAGATCACGGCGAACTTTTTCGACTTTGACATGGATACACACACGCCGATGTGATGGTTTTGGAGGTCAAAATGAGCCGTCCGGGATCGCGGTGCGCGCGGGAATGGGGAATGCAAGTGAAATGTCGACGCTTCTTGGTTGGTCCGCCGTTCGAGGGTGCGCCAACGGATTCTGGCACTCTGGGGTTCCAGCGTTGATTTGGCATTTGGCGGAAGCGGCTAAATCACTTCTCATCACAAAGAAAGTCGGAGGGGGGCGCACCCGACGCGAGATTCGGCCTTTTCTCCCGCGAACGCATCGGGTCTACTTGTGAGCTTGTCGTTCGCCTCGGCGCGAGTTGATCCTATCTGGGGAATGTCCATGGCGCAGCAGTATATTTTCGCGATCGAAAATCTCTCTAAAGCTCACGGCAAGAAAGACGTCCTCAAAAACATCTGGCTGTCGTTCTATCCAGGCGCGAAGATCGGCGTCCTCGGCGGCAACGGCGCGGGGAAGAGCACGCTTTTACGGATCATGGCCGGCGTCGATAAAGACTTCCACGGCACAGCGCGACCCGCTCCAGGAACGTCCATCGGGTTTCTTTCCCAGGAACCGACCCTCAATCCTGACAAGAACGTTCTGGGCAACGTCGAGGAAGCCGTCGCCCCCGTCCGAGCCTTGCTCAACCGCTTCGACGCGATCAACGCCCGACTCGGCGAAGGCCCCGATGGCGACGAGATGGATGCCCTTCTCGAAGAACAAGCCACGGTGCAAGACGCCATCGAAGCCGCGAACGGCTGGGACCTCGACCGGCAACTCGAAATCGCCATGGACGCCATGCGGCTTCCTCCTGGAGACGCCGAGATCGCCACCCTCTCGGGCGGCGAAAAGCGTCGCGTCGCGTTGTGTCAACTCTTGCTTCGCAAGCCCGACTTGCTCTTGCTCGACGAGCCCACCAACCACCTCGACGCCGAGAGCGTGGCCTGGCTCGAACGGCACTTGAAAGAGTACACCGGAACTGTTGTGGCCGTGACCCACGACCGCTACTTCCTGGATAATGTCGCGGGCTGGATTCTCGAACTTGATCGCGGCCAAGGCATCCCCTGGCAAGGGAATTACACTTCCTGGCTCGAACAGAAGTCGGAACGACTCGCCAAGGAAGAGAAGCAGGAAAGCAATCGACGTAAGACGCTGGCCCGCGAGCTGGAATGGGTGCGATTGGCCCCCCGCGCCCGAGTCGCCAAAAACCGCGCGAGGCTTCAGCGGTATGAACAGATGGCATCGCAAGACGTGGAAAAGCGCGATGAGGCGATCGTTCTGAACATCCCTCCCGGCCCCCACCTGGGCGACCTCGTCGTTGAAGCCGTGGGGGTCAAAAAGAGCTATGGAGACCGCTTGATCTTTGAGGACATGACCTTCCGACTCCCGCCCGGCGGCATCATCGGCGTGATCGGAGCCAACGGCGCGGGCAAGACCACCCTATTCCGCATGATCGTCGGTCAGGAAACGCCCGACGGCGGCCTCCTGCGCGTCGGAGAAACCGTCGTCACCTCATATGTCGACCAGAGTCGCGAGACCCTCATCGCCGACAACACGATCTTTCAAGAGATCAGCGGCGGCCTCGATAATGTGGTGCTCGGCAAACGCAAGGTGCCATCGCGGGCGTATGTCGCTCAGTTCAATTTCAAGGGACCGGATCAGGAAAAGAAGGTCGGCAACCTCTCGGGCGGAGAGCGAAACCGCGTCCACCTGGCAAAGCTGCTAAAGAGCGGCGGCAACGTCCTGCTCCTGGATGAACCGACCAACGACCTCGACATCGACATGCTTCGCGCCCTGGAAGACGCCATCATCGACTTCGGCGGCTGCGCGGTGGTGATCAGCCACGACCGCTGGTTCCTCGACCGGATCGCCACTCACATCCTTGCCTTCGAAGGTGACAGTCGGGTGATCTGGTGCGACGGCAATTACCAGGCATATGAATCCCAGCGCAAGGAACGACTTGGTATGGAGGCCGACCAGCCGCATCGGATCAAGTATCGCTCGCTGACCCGTTGATTCCACGCCTGTCGCCCGGTCCGCCGTGAGTCATTCGCGCTCCGCGATCTTTTCCCGGTCAGCCCCTGAGTGAACTCCTGCGGCGTCTTTGGCACGATCGCCGGCGAAAGTCCGCTCCCAAAAAAACAGGGTGGCAAAGTTCCCTTGATCGGGGATGACAAGATCTGTTACTCCTTGCGTCGGTTCGACTTCAAGGAGTTTCACCAGGGCCTGACGGACTTCGCGAATAGGTGAAGCCGGTCAAGGCGTCGGTGCGGTCAAAGTCGAAGACCATCCCGCCTCGCCGTTCGTCGGCCTCGGGGCTCAAGGAAAGATGGACGTGGATGTGATGAAGAACGGCGTCGCGAAGGTGGAAGCCTGGCTCGTTGAACATGAATCAAAGGGGGCCAGAACAGCTTACCACGACGCCTTGGCTATCATGGACCCATGACCCCGATGTCCAAACGTCTCTGTATGGTGCAAGTTCCCATCAAACGTGCTCCTTCGAACGTGGATCGTACTCGCTGGTCGCTGGAGAATCCCTGAGGATCTTGCTGTCCTTCCCAAGACAGGTCGTCCATTCCGGCGACAAAGGGAATGGTCGGGATTTTTACGTGTCCGCAAATCAACACGCCTGGCTTGCATGAGGTTTTGATTTGAATAAACTGTAACCGAACCGTCGTGTCGAGTAACTTAATGGAAGACGCGGTCTATTGGTTCGGATCGCTCATACTCAATGTTTTGAGCCAAAGTTAGCCTGATGGAGCAGTTCTTCTTATGCGTAACATCTTATTCAAAGTGGTCTTCGGAACATTGGCCGTTCTCACGGCACACGAGGTGAAAGCCGACCCCGTTGTCCTCACCAAACTTGTCTCCGACCTGCCCGGTGCTCAGATCACAGACCCGAATCTCGTAAACCCCTGGGGCATCTCCGCTTCTGGTGCCGGACCCTTCTGGGTTTCCAATAATGGCACGGGTACGAGTACGCTCTACACTGTGAATGCGATCACCAATATCGCAACCAAGAACGGGCTTACCGTTACGATCCCAGGCAACGGCGTGACCGGTCAGGTCTTCAATACCTCGACAGGGACCGGTGCATTCAATTCAGACAATTTTCTGTTCGTCAATGAGGATGGCACCGTTTCGGGCTGGCGGGGTGCTCTAGGAACGACGGCCGAAACACTCGTCGCGGGAAGCGCTGCGAATGTCTACAAGGGGTCGGCTTTCGCTGTGACAGGCGGACACGCCTACCTTTACGAGGCCAATTTTCGAACTGGGGGAATCGACGTTCTCAAGGGGGACGCGGCAGCTCCGACCTTGGCGGGCAACTTCCAGGATCCGACCGCTGTTGCTGGATTCGCCCCGTTCAACATTCAGAATCTTGGCGGCACGCTTTATGTGACTTACGCCAAGCAAGACGCCGCCAAACACGATGACGTTGCCGGGGCAGGAAATGGATTCGTCGATGCATTCGACCTGAATGGCAACTTCCTTCGCCGAGTCGCGTCAAGTGGAACCCTCAACTCTCCCTGGGGTCTCGCGATCGCGCCTTCCAGCTTCGGAGATCTGGCCGGAAAATTGCTTGTCGGTAACTTTGGTGACGGTCGCATTTCCGCCTTTGATCCCATCACGGGTGCCCCGCGCGGCCAACTTGTTGATTTGACAGGCACCCCGATTTCCATCGATGGACTCTGGGCTCTGACGCCCGGCAACGGCGGAAGCGCCGGCTCGTCGTCGCGTCTGTACTTCACCGCAGGCAGTAACGGTGAAACGCACGGGCTCTTCGGTAGCCTCACTGCGGTGCCCGAGCCCTCTCCCGTCATCCTCGGCGGATTGACACTCCTTGCCGGACTCGCAATTCGCCAGGGCCGACGATTTTTCAGGGCAAAAACCGCCCCAGATGTAAGCTGCTGAACCCGACTCTCGACTTCTTCGAATTTGGAAGAGGCTTCAGCCGCAATCGGTGGACGAGAACAGCCCGTGGGTCTGAGATTGGCCGGGATTACCGGTCATTATCGACCTTGCGGGCTGGTTCGTTTTGATCGAGCGCCGCCGCCAAACGCATTCCAGCGAATTCCATCACTTCAGAGAATCCGGTGATAAGATGTTGTTTGAACGGTTTTGCGTCAGCGACTGCACCTTGAATCAACGACATCGTGAGATCGCCCCCCATGTCCCGCCCGTTTTTGACGACGCGCCGCGATGTTTTGCGGCTCTCATTAGCCTTGTTCGCCGGCACCGCGACCACAACAGATGTTCTCGCGTCGACGGTGGAATCTCCGAGTGGAATCCTCACTTCGATCACCGAGTCGAAGGCTCACTTTCAAAGCGGCGGGAAAACGATCACGGTCGAACGCTTTGAGCCAAGTGACCCGGGCAAGTACCCTGGGGTCCTCGTGATTCATGGTTCCGGCGGCATGACGCTCGGCGGACCCTCGTTTCGAGAGACCGCGCGGGGTCTCGCCAAACGTGGATACGTCGCGCATGTCGTCCACTATTTCGACCTGACCGGAACCACAATCGCCGATCGGTCGACGATGGAGAAACACTTCGCAAGGTGGATGAGGACCCTGGCGGAGGCCATCACCTACCTCGAGAATCAGCCCAATGTCGACGCGAAGCGGATTGGGCTCGTGGGTTTTTCGCTCGGTGGATTCCTGTCCGTGTCACTCTCCGTTTACGACCATCGCGTTCTGGCCGTCGCGGACTACTTCGGCGGCCTCCCCGATGTCCTGGCGAAGGACGTCAAGAACTTACCCCCGCTCCTCATCCTTCACGGTGACGCTGACCTGATCGTGCCTGTCGCCGAGGCAAAGAAACTGGAAGCCCTCTGCTTGGAGAAGAACGCTGTCCACGAGGTGAAGATCTACAAAGGCCAGGGCCACGGGTTCCGTGGTGAAGAAGGCGCGGACGCCTCGCGACGGTGTGTGAGTTTCCTCGACGAACACGTCAAATCCTGCGACACCGCTCGGCCTCGACGTCCGACCGCGATGATTCCCTCACCCGACACGATCACCAAGGCAGAGAAATCCGCGGCGAATTCGAACGGAAGATAAACGACGAGAGGTG
>JAYVYS010000484.1:0-5296 GCA_043784005.1 Isosphaeraceae bacterium | reverse complement strand
GGGGCCTCCCGGCGTGGCGGCGTTGGTGGTCACGGTGAGGATCAGGCCGATCAAGAGGCCGAAGGTCAGAAGGGGAAAGGCCACGGTCACCGCCGCGCGGTTGATCCGCTCGGATTGTTCGAGACTGGGAAGGGCGATTCCAAGCCGGCTGGGCCGCTTAGTTTTCAGCTTTCTCGCCTGCGCCAGGTACATCAGGCCCGCGGCGAACGCGACACACGTGCTGACCGCTCCCGCCAGCAAGAAGAGCCCGTGCAGCGCGCCCCAAAACTTGGTGGCGCTGCTCCAGGCCGCGCCCCAGTCAGAGCTTCGAGGTGCGGCAAGGCCGGCGACGGTGGTGAGCGCGACCACGATCGGCAGGACGAACGTTCCCACCGCCACGGGCTTGGGAACGTGGACCATGAAGTACAGCCCAAGCGCCGCGAAGATCCAAGAAAGCGCAAGCACCGATTCAAAGACGGTCGTCATCGGGACGTGCCCACTCACTCTCGCGAGATTCGCGAGATAGGTGGTTTGCACACCCCAGGCAAGGGCGGTAAGCCCGACAGTGGCATACCAGCGTGCCGGAGCGCGCACGGCAAACCTGGCAAGCTCGACGATGAGCGCCAGGCCGTAGGTTCCCGCAAAGCAAAGCACTGTCAATCGTTCCATCGCATCGACGTCCCTTCCCGCGTCGAAATCTCAGCAACCCTCCAGAGGATTATTGTAGCCTTGCCGCGTGCTAAATCCCAGAGCCGAGGTTCTCGTTAAAGGCCCCCTTCGGGATTCAACGTGAGCGGCTGTCACCGGCCGCTCTCATTCCCACATTCGGGCACTTTGAGGATCGTGTTCGCGGCGATCTTGCGCGAAAGTTGGGGTAAGAAAACCGCAATCCTCCAGAAGTGATCGCGCTTTTCGCAAAGGTGGTATCAAGACCTCCGACGTGTGCTAGGACCCTAGGCGAAGTCTGTGACGACCATCGGCTCGGTTACGTTCGACGAGCGCAGCCTGGCGCGGATCTCCTCGCGGATCAAGGGGATGAGGCGGGTCGGTACCCGTTTTTTGATGGGGAACGCCTTTAAATTCGAGCCAAGGGCTTTCCACGCGGATGACCATGTTTTAGGATCGGGACACTACACTCTCCCCGTCCGAACCGCCGGCTGAGGTCGTGTCATGACCCAAGGAAATCCTCCCAGGACGTCCGCCCGCCTCGTCGCACTCTTAGCCCTCGCCGTGGCATTCGCCGCAGCGCCGCTGCCTGCGCAGATGTTGACCCAGGATCGAGGGGCGACGGGTGCCTGGCAGGCGATTGCGAGGCTGAGGACCACCGCCAGCGTTTTGCACACCACGGCCCATCCCGACGACGAGGACGGCGGCCTCCTCGCCTGGCTGAGTCGCGGCCGAGGAGTGCGCGTCGGCTTGCTGACCCTGAACCGGGGCGAAGGGGGTGATAATGCGTTAGGGCCCGAGCTTTTCGACGCTCTGGGGCTCGTCCGCACTGAGGAATTGCGCGTCGCCGGCCGCTATTACGGCCTCGACCGCCAGTACTTCACCGACGTTGTCGATTATGGTTTCTCAAAGCGGCTCGACGAGGCCCTCAGTAAATGGGGCCATGAAGACCTTTTGCGAGATGTCGTTCGCGTGATCCGCACCCACCGCCCCTTTGTCATCATCTCGCGATTCCAAGGCGATGCCCGCGACGGCCACGGCAATCACCAGGCCGCCGGGCTCATCACCAAAGAGGGATTTGAGGCGGCGGGCGACCCGGCGCGGTTTCCCGAGATGACCGCCGAAGGACTGAGGCCCTGGAAGCCCCTCAAGCTTTATACCGGCACCGGCTGGACGGGCGGTATGGGCGCGACATTGGCCGTCGACGTCGGCGAGTACAGCCCTTGGCTCGGCGAGTCGTACCAGAACTTCGCCAGGATCGGCTTGAGCTACCAGCGCTCCCAGAACAGCGGGACGCTCCGCCTCGCTCCCGGCCCCTCGTTCGCCCGCTACAACCGGGTGGGAGTCGCGGCCGTAGTCCGCGAGACCAGTTTCTTCGAAGGGATCGACACTACGATTCCAGGTCTCTTCCGCACCGTCGGCGAGCCCGAGCCCGAGGGCATGGCGGCTTTGCTCGGGACCATCGACCGCGAGGTGAAGGTGGCCATCGCGGCCTTCCGGCTCGACGACCCCTCGGCCTGCGTCCCCGCCTTGACACGGGGATTGAAAGCGACTCGCGAGGCCATCGGGGGTTGCGATTCGGCCCCCGAGGCGGCTTTCGTTCTGAAAGTGAAGGAACGACAGTTTCAGGACGCGATCAATGTCGCGCTCGGGATCGAGTTCACCGCGACCGCCCGGCCAGCCGAATCGACCGAGCCGTCGGGGCCGTTCGCCGCCTTCATGCCGGCCCCGGTGATGGGGCCCGTCGTCCCCGGCCAGACCTTTCAGGTCAAGGCGAGCCTGACCAATCACGGAGGCGTCGAGATCGTGCCGGTCACGGTAAGCCTTCGGTCGGAGCCCCTTTGGAAAATCGAAGGGGGCGAGGGCGGCGCGACGTTGAAGTCGAACCAGACGGACGCGCGGACGTTCACAGTCCATGTCCCCGCGGACGCCCAGCCCTCTCGCCCGTACTTCGCCCGGCGTTCGATCGCCGCTGAGCGTTACACGCTCGTGGACCACAAACACCGCCACGCGCCGGCCACCCCCCCTCCTCTGACGGCGACCGTCCGCTATGCTGTTGATGGCGTCCCGGTCGAGGTAATGGAACCCGTGTACCGACGCGAGGCGAACTCGCCTTACGGCTCGGATCTGCGCGCGCTGGAGGTTGTCCCCGCTGTGGCGATCACCGTGTCACCTCGTTATGCGGTCGTCCCTTTAGGTGCCTCTGAGCCGTCTTTCGCCGTTGCGGTGGAGTTGCTCCACAACAGAGGCGAAGGTCAAGGCGGAGTGTTGACTTTGGAGCTTCCCCGCGGCTGGACCTCGGAACCGTCCGAGCACGCCTTCGCCCCCGCTAGCGCCGGGGAGAAGGCGACGTACCGCTTTCGAATCAAGGCGCCGGGTCTGGAGGATCGGGAATACACGATCAATGCCGTCGCCACCGTCGGCGACAGAACGTACCGCGAAGGGTACGAAACCCTTCGACACCGCGACCTCTCCCCCCAATATCTCTATAGGCCCGCAGTCGTCCAGGCACGAGGGGTGGACGTCAAGATCGCGCCCGGGATGACGGTGGGCTATGTGATGGGGGTGGGCGATGAGGTTCCCGCCGCGCTCGAGCAGCTCGGCGTCAAGGTCCGGCTCCTGGGCGAGGCGGACCTGGCCGGGGGTGACCTTGGCCGGTTCGATGCGGTCATCACAGGCACGCGTGCCTACGGGGTCCGCGAGGACCTCAAGACGCACAACGGCCGTCTGCTTGATTACGTCAAGGCGGGCGGCAACCTGATCGTCCTGTATAACACACCCGAGTTCGACCCGGCGAAGTTCGCACCCTTTCCGGCTCGACTGCCTGGCAACGCGGAGGAAGTCTCTGAAGAAGACGCGGCCGTCGCGATCCTCCACCCCCGAAATCCCGTCTTCACGCGGCCAAACGCGATCACGAACGCCGATTTCCGGGGCTGGGTCGAACAGCGAGGCTCGAAGTTCTTCGCCTCATGGGACGGAGCGTACACGCCCATGCTCTCGACCCACGACCAGGGGCAATCGCCGCAGAAAGGGGGCTGGCTGATGGCGCGCCACGGCAAAGGGCACTACACATATTGCGCCTACGCCTTCCACCGGCAACTCCCCTTCGGCGTTCCAGGCGCATTCCGACTGATGGCGAATCTGCTCTCGCTCGGCAAGTCGGACCCGCCGCCGGATTGACTCGTCGGGGCGGACTTAAAGTTCGATCCACACTTGAAACGAGGAAGCTGATAAAGGACCGCTCGTTCCGTGAAGGCTCATCGCCTTACCCCGCTTTCGGACGTTGTGAACGTACTCGAAGAATCCCAGATACAGGGGCGGCTTCTCTTGCGACACCCCCCCCGTTGGGGACGCGGCCACGATCGAAGCAACGACCAGAAACCCTCAATGGTGTTGACATGCTCTTCGCAGAAACCGTCGCCATCCTCGTCGCCGGCGAACTCCCCGGCGACACGACGTATCGTGACCCTATTTTGTGACCCGCGTGGCGTTGCAATGGGGACATGTTACGCCCTGGGGCCAGCGCGACTCGCGGACTGTCTCGAAGCACTTCAGGTCGTCGATGAGATCCGCTCGCCGCTATTTCGACGCTTCCGCCGGGATTAACGTGGTCGAAGGTCCGAGCCGTTCTCGAAGCGCCTCCACGAGTGCCCGAAACTCCCCGACGTTCATCGCCTCGGCACGGATCTGGCTTTTCAGACCGATGGATTCGAGCATCGCGTCGATATCAGGCTTGCTCAGGATCTCTCCATAAGCGCTATGCAAGGTGCCTCTGAGGTTTTTACGGCGGTGGAGGAAGACCTGGCGGACGACCGACTGAAACCAGGGAAGGTCGCCGATCTGCCCACGCTTGGCGGGGTTCGGCGTGATGGCGACAACCGCCGACTCGACTTTCGGACGGGGCCAGAAGACCGTGGGAGGCAAGGTGCGAACCAGTTCACAGTCAGAGAGGGCCTGGATCAAAACCGAGAGGGCTCCGTAAGCGTCGGTGCCAGGCGCGGCACGCATCCGTTCGGCGAGTTCAAGCTGGATCGTCACCACGATCTTCGAGGGGCAAAGCTCGGGGTGGACCATGAGATTAAGGATCAACGGTGTGGCGACGTTATAGGGAAGATTGGCCACGAGCTTGAACCGTTTCTCGGGCGAAGTCGTGAGCGCGGCGCGGACGGCGTCGAGCACGGTGGGGTCGATCGAATGCTTGCTGGAAAGAGCGTCGGCGAGCATCACTTGAACGTTCGCCAGTCCGGCCGTCGCCTCTTCGGTGAGCGAGACCATCGCGGGGTCGATGTCCACGGCGATGACCGCCGAGGCCCGCGACGCCATCAAGGCCGTCATCGCGCCGGCCCCCGGGCCGATCTCCAGCACAACATCGTCCGGGCCGATCCCGGCGGCTTCCACGATCAGGTCATGGATGTTCAGATCGATCAGGAAATTTTGCCCATACCGGTGTTGCGGCGCAACGCCTCGCTGCGCGAATAACATGCGAAGATAACTCTGCGTCTGACGCTGCATGGGCGAGAGCCTTCGAAGAAAAGTGATTCATCCGAAGAGATTCATCCGGTCGAGTAGCGGAGGAGTAGAGACACTACCTCCTCCGCCCTCTTCAAACCGGACGTGCGGATTTCCCGCATCCGGCTTACTCAAACCCTAT
>JAYVYS010000483.1:0-2909 GCA_043784005.1 Isosphaeraceae bacterium | reverse complement strand
CGCTTTGAGGTTGAATGCCAAAGACTGTCGCAACGCGCCGTGCATTTCTTGCGGAAAAAGGTCCAACAACCGACCGATCGTCGAGGGAGCCGATGAGGCGTGAATGGTACCGAACACTAGGTGGCCCGTTTCGGCCGCGTGCATGGCCGCGCTAAAGGTATGGTGGTCACGCATTTCGCCGACCAGGATAATGTCGGGGTCTTGCCGCACCGCATGTTTCAAGGCGATGTCCCAGTCGAGGACGTCGATCCCGACTTCACGTTGGTTGATGATTGACTTATCGTCGACGAATGTAAATTCGATCGGGTCTTCCACCGTCAGGATATGCATCCGCTCACGCTCGTTGATGTATTGGAGCATTGACGCGATGGTCGTTGATTTTCCTGAACCCGTGACGCCCGCGAGGAGAATGATGCCCTGATCGTACTGAGTGATCTCGGCCATGACCGGAGGCAAGCCGAGCCCTTCAAAGTTGGGAATCGAGGTGTTCACGCGACGAGCGACCAGGCTCAACCTTCCACGCTGGCGGAAGAGATTCACACGAAATCGGGTCTCCGCGAGACCGTCGAAGAGGATGTGGGCGAAGTCGACTCCCCCGGTATCTTCGAGAATCTGCTTGTTTCGAGCGGTCAGGAGCGGAAACATGAGCCGCTCCATATCGTCGGCGGAGAGCATGGGGAGTTGCATTTGCCTGAGGACGCCGCCGAGGCGCATCGCGGGCGACAGGCCCACTTTGAGGTGAAGGTCCGAGCCCTTGTGTTTCATCACCATCCGGAAGAGCTTATTGGCTTCGGGCTCGCTCTGGCCGGCTTCGACGCTCTGTTCCGTTACGGTCGACATCGGTTCGGGCTCCTGCTGCGAATTCGTACCGGCGGTCGTGGTCTGTCGTTCTTTTGGGAAAGAGGCAAGCCCTGGACATTGCAGGGTCGAAAGAGCGGACCCTTTTTTCATTCAGGGCTTATCAATGATCCACTCAATTCAACGGGCGGCAGTCGCGATGCGGACGGGAACGCCGTGCTGGGCGAGATACTCTTTTGTGGAAGCGATCGTGAATTCTCGATAATGAAAGATGCTCGCCGCGAGGGCCGCGCTGGCGTTGCCTTCCATCAGGGCGGCTCTCAGGTGTTCGGGGTTCCCCGCTCCTCCCGAGGCCACAACGGGAAGTTCCACCGCGTCGGCCACCGCCCGGGTCATCGGCAGGTCGTATCCGTTTTTTGTGCCGTCGGCGTCCATGCTGGTCAAGACGATTTCGCCCGCGCCGAGTCGTTCCACCTCGCGAGCCCAGGTAACGGCGTCAAGCCCGGTCGGAACGCGACCGCCGTTGATGTGAACTTCCCAGACTTCCCGACCGTCCCGCATCACCCGTTTCGGGTCGATATTAACGACGATGCACTGACTCCCGAATTTCCGGGCGGCCCGACGCACAAATTCGGGGTCTCGAACGGCGGCCGAGTTGATGGAAACCTTATCCGCTCCCGCGTTGAGTAATGCCCGGATGTCTTCGAGATTCCGGATGCCTCCGCCGACGGTCACCGGCATGAAACAAACTTCCGCCGTCCGCCTGACCACATCCCAGATAATCTCTCTGCCTTCGTGACTGGCGGTGATGTCGAGGAAGACGAGTTCATCCGCCCCTTCTTCCTCGTAGCGAGCGGCGACCTCGACCGGGTCGCCCGCGTCGCGAAGGTTGACGAAGTTCGTCCCCTTCACCACACGACCCTGATTGACATCAAGGCAAGGAATAATCCGCTTGGCCAGCATGCTAGCTTGAGTCCGAAGAGGAGACGATAAGATCGAGCCGACCGCTGCGAAAGTCTATCTTAACGCACAAATCGGCCCGATCCTAGAGATTAAAGAGAAGCTTGGAGAGGTTTATCCTTTGGATTTTAGACCGCGCCAAGGCGCGAGTGTGAAATCGCACGATCTCTTCCTTGACTTCATTGAAGAGCTTTTGGAGCGAGCGCCCGCTTAGCTCGCGAATCCGTGCGTGGACCGTCGATTCGGCTTTCCGTGCGATCCTCCGCTCTTCAAAAATCGCTCGCTTTGACGCAGCGAGTCGCGAGTTTTGATTTTACAACATATCCGCATAAGATGAATGATACTGAGTTTTAACCGCCTTTCGCTCCGAAGTCGTCAATGATCGTCGGGCAATCCGGCAAGGAGTTCAAGAACGTACGTCCATAGGGCTTGGTCAAGATGCGCGGGTCGAGGATCGCGACGATTCCCCGGTCCCCTTTGGAACGGATCAACCGGCCGAACCCTTGCTTAAGTTTGATGACGGCCTCGGGGACCTGGTACTCGACGAACGGGTTACCTCCGCGTTTCCGAATCGCTTCGAGCCGGGCCTCAAGCAAGGGGTGGCTCGGCACGCTGAAGGGCAAGCGAACGATGATCACGTTTGAGAGCGCCTCGCCGGGGACGTCGACCCCCTGCCAGAAGCTCTCCGCGCCAAAGATCACGCTATCGACATCCGACTTGAACGCTTCGACCATCTTTGAGCGAGGCATTCCGTCGCTTTGGGCGAAAAGCGCAATGTTCCGACGCGAAAACCAAGGGGTGAGCGCCCGCGTCGCGGCCTCCATCATGCGGTATGATGTGAACAGGACGAACGCCTTGCCATTCGTTTTTTCGAGATAAAACGGGATCGCCTGAATCGCTTGACGCTCGAACTCGGCAGCCTGTTCGGACGGGTCCGGCAGGTTTTTCGGCAAATGGATCGTCACTTGCTTGGGGTAGTCGAACGGGCTTCCAAGCTGGATCGACTCACACGAAATCAGCCCGAGCCGCTCCTTGAGGAAATCGAATTTCGGGGGCGAGCCGATACAGAGCGTCGCGGAGGTCAGGATGCAAGTCGGCACGCGGTCGAACAATTCCTTTCGAAGCGTCGTCCCGACATCAAGAGGCGCACA
>JAYVYS010000482.1:0-7926 GCA_043784005.1 Isosphaeraceae bacterium | reverse complement strand
GGAATGGGTGGAGCAGGGCGGCATTCTTCTTGCGACGCGGCGGCGGCGCTCACCGGACGAGCCACCGGTGTGGGCCGCCCATGCGGCGGTGCTTGAGGGACATGCCGAAGACGCCCGCGAGTTTGAAACCGACCGTATGCGCTTTCTCGGTCGTGGCCGCACGCTGCGCGACGCGCTGGCGATGCAGCCCGGCGCAACACTGTCGAACACCAGCGGCTGTGTGCTTGACCCGATCTTCAGCCTGCGCCGGCAAGTACGCATCGCACCCGGCGCCAGCGTGCGGGTGGCGTTCTGGACCGCGCTGGCCGATTCGCGTGACGGTGCACTGGCGCTCGTGCAGCCATTGTTCGCAAGCGGCGCCTGCGAACAGGTGCTTGCTTGCCGGATCACTGGCCCATGCGATCGCGGTGCAGGCACGCCTCGGTATCGATGCCGCGCAGGTACTCGCGAGGCTTCCCCTTCTCGATATCCGTGATATGAAACGTGGCCGGCTTGGCACACCTCTGGCACTTCATGACACGACTCCGCCGGCTTTGAACGGGCTTGGGGACGAGGACACTCCGCGTGTCGAGCAGCTAAATTCAGTCACCGGGCCAAGCCTCACTCGACCCACCGAAGGCTCTAGGAGTGATGACCCACTCCACCACGAATGGTACGACGTTTTGACTTCGACTTCCTGAACGCTTCATCAATCATGGTGCAAAATTCTATTGTAGTAACCCCCTTCGCGCTGTCAAGCAATCGGGCTCGGCCTGTGGGAGAGGAACGAGGAGAACTCATCCTCGGATGACTCACTCCGATCGAGGGGTCTGTTTTCGTGATACCTTCGACTTTGCAATCCTGACCGGTCAAAGCCGGTTGGCTTGTCCGGTCGTGGCACGACTGCTAAGATCCTCTGATAATGAAAAGGGCGGCGCATTTTGACGCGACGACCGAACCCAATCTTGTGGTTCCCACCCCCGGCTCACCGTCGGGTTTCCCGGCGATCGACTTTACCTCGTCGCCCTTACGCCCCGCCCCTCGGGAATTCGCCCGATGCCCATCCCCCATCGTCCGGCCTTCAACGACTTCACCCGATTCACCAAGGACGTCGCGTGCGTTCCGGTCTATCGGCAACTCACCGGCGACGGCCTGACTCCGGTCTCAGCCTTCCGAAAGATCGCTCGTTCCAACCCCTCCTTTCTCTTCGAGAGCGTGATCGGCGGCGAAAAGGTCGGCCGCTTCAGCTTCCTTGGGACCGAACCCTTCCTGAAATTCGAGGCGCGGGGACATGACGTCGTCATCACTTCCGGAGACAACCCCGAGGCGGCTGCGCGCTCAACGTCGCAAGACCCTTTTCGAGACCTCGAAACCCTGATCGACGCCCATCGCGCGGTAAACGTGCCGGGCCTTCCCCGCTTTTCCGGCGGCGCGGTAGGTTATGCGGGCTATGACTCCGTCCGCTACACGGAGAAGCTTCCGAACGGACCCCCCGACGACCGCGGCCTCCCCGACCTCTCGTTCGCACTCTACGACCGCATGGTGATCTTCGACCATATCCGAAAAACGGTTCTGGTCGTCGCTCACGCTCATGTCGGCAAAGGGGTCGACCCGCGACTCGCCTACGAACGCGCCTGCACGCGAATCGACGAGTTTGTCGAACGGCTCTCGGCTCCCTGTCCCGAGCTGAGCATCGGCGACATCGATACCGACGGCCCGGTCACATTGCAACCGGCCTCGAATTTCACCCGCGAGCGTTACGAGCAAGTCGTCCGCCACTGTCAGGAATACATCAAGGCCGGCGACATCTTTCAAGTTGTGCCCAGCCAGCGTTTCCACGTCGAGACCTCCGCCGACCCGTTCAATATTTACCGCGTTCTGCGCGTGGTGAACCCGAGTCCGTTTTTGTTTTATCTTCCCTTCAACGATTTCTGCCTGATCGGCAGCTCTCCCGAGATCCTTGTCCGGGTCGAGGACGGCCTGGTGACGATCCGCCCCCTGGCGGGAACCCGTCGTCGAGGCAAGGACGAACAGGAAGACCGCGCACTCGCGGAGGAGCTTGTGTCCGACCCGAAGGAACGCGCCGAGCACATCATGCTCGTGGACCTGGGCCGCAACGACGTGGGCCGAGTCGCCGATTTTGGCTCAGTGCAATTGACGGACGTGATGAAGGTCGAAAAATATTCACACGTGATGCACATCACGTCGAACGTGACAGGCAGGTTAAGCGCGGGCAAGACCGCCTTCGACGCCCTCCGCGCCGGCCTCCCCGCCGGAACCGTGTCGGGAGCCCCGAAAGTCCGAGCGATGCAAGTGATCGACGAGGTCGAGCCCCAGAAGCGTGGCCCGTACGGAGGAGCCGTCGGCTACATCGACTTCACCGGCAACATGGACACCTGCATCGCCCTGCGGACCCTGGTTGTCCAAGGCAAAAACGCCTACATCCAGGCCGGTGGCGGCGTGGTCTACGACAGCGTGCCCGGCGATGAGTACGAGGAGACGGTGAACAAGGCGAAGGGATTGCTCAAGGCGATTGAGATCGCCGAGACGCAGTTATGAGACGACTTGACGCGGATGAATGGCGGTAATTCCGGGGTAGTTTTTAAAGTCGCCGATGTCGAAGGTTAAGATGTGGCTGATTCCGTGGGCGAACATCACTGCGGCGAGTCGGGCGTCGTGTACCTGGCGACCTTCAACAGCGCACGCGACGACAAGTTTTCGCCACTCGTCGTGAATTCGTGCCGTGTCGGGGATGAATTTGAAAACGGTTTCAAAGCGTCTGAGCGCGCGATCGGCGCGGGACGCTGTCTGTTCAAGGCCGTTGTATGCGATTTTGCGGGTCGCGACGCTCCAGAATTCGACCGCGTTTTGAGGTGTGAACACAATGGTATCCCCCGTTTCATCAGGTCTCTAACCGCGGAGCACGCCACCGGCTTCAAGACCGATCCTTCATGGACAAGCCGTAAAAGGATGTTGGAATCGACAAGATAATTCATAAGCCTCAATCGTCGTAAAGATTCTCGCGGCGAAGTGGTTCGGAAGGAATCTCGGGGGCCTGGATGTCGGAAAAGCTCTCGATCATCTCATCGAAGAGACGAACTCGTTCCTTCACTTCGCTTCGTTCCTGTTGCGAGTTCAGAGTCCCACTTTCATCGAAAGTTCCGCCGAGTTTCTCTTCGATCATTGCGATTGCAATCCTCTCAACCGCGAGCCCCCGTCGTGCGGCTTCCTCTTCGAGTCGGGCTTGCATCAGGGGAGTTAATTCGATGCTCAACGTCATGATGGTCTCCTAATCGAGTCATTTTTCCTGATCCTCGTACATGTTTTCACGACGGAGTGCTTCATCGAGAATTTCCGGTGCGGTCACTTCATTTCCCAGGTCCAAAAGTTCGTTGAAATCGCGCTCCCATTCCTCGAATTCGGCTTCGAGCCGCTCTGGTGTCTTCTCGCGTGAGGCGCATCGATTTCTCAATCAATTCCCGCGCATACCGCTCGACCGCCATCCCGTTTTGCGACGCCTCTTTCTCAAGTTGGGCTTGAGTCGCGGGCGGTAATTCAATAGTCAGGGTCATGGTTGCAGGCCTTAGGATGTTGGATGACACATGGAATGGCAAATCTTCGAGACGCAGCCTACTTGGCTATCTGAACCCCGGTGGGAGAATTCGATCGAAATCAGGATTTGGAATGAGCCAATTGGCCTTGTAAACAGTGCCAATCTTCTCGACCTCGACAACCCCGTGCCTCATCCCAAGAAAGATCGATCCAGAGGGTGTGAGAATCATCGATGTCGGGTAAAGACCGCCCCAGAAAGCTTCATTAAGGAGTACGTCGATCTTCCTCGTGTCGAGGTGGACACGGAGCAGACGGTCGAGCGTCGCCACGGTCAACGTTCCGTCAGCACTCTTGACAGCCGTCTCCGGGGCACCTTTAAGGTCTACGAAAAGCTCGGAATGCCAATGCCCGTCTTCGCCTTTGGCCAACCGAGCGATCCGGCCGACGGAGCGGGTGCCATGAGCGATTCCTTCCAGGGCCAGCAGTCCCGCGCCGGTCTCGAAAAAGCCGATGACCTGGTCTTCGGAGATCTTCTCGCGTTTCTTCCCATCGGGTGAGAACCACCAGAGGCCCGCTCCGAACTCGCCCGCGTTGAAGCCGATAATCCATCCATTGGATACCTGAACGCTGAACCATTCCCCGGCAAGGTCCTCCTTCGCCGAACCGTGCGGGACTGTGAAGGGCATCAGCGGATACGACTCTTGTCGCTCCGGGTCAGTTGAATCTTTGGTCCGCTTCGTGGCTCGTAACCGCGCCGATGGACGATTCTCGCGAAGCATGACCACCCACTGATAATCGCTGGCGTTCGCGGTGCGCCATCGCCCATCGCCCTTTTTTGGCGGTTCCTTCCTAATCCACTTCGATAAGTCCGCAGGATCATTTATCAAATCCGCGGAGAGTGCCTCCGGTACAATCAGGATCGCGAAGATGAATCCCATGATCCAACGCATAGATGTCGTCTCCGTAAGTTTAACAGCAATGGTGCGTTTATCTGATTTCACTTTCATTATCACCGCGTGACCGCCTCAATCCCAATCAGCTGCCGCTGCCTTTCAACCTCCTCCACCGTGATCCCCCCCGCATCCCAGACCATCGCATTCGCCACCGCACATGCGAACGCATGCCGGATCATCCCCTCGGGAGCCAATCCGTTCAGCCAGGCATCCACCATTCCGGCGAGCAGACAATCTCCTGATCCAATGGGATTGACCACTTCTATTTTAGGAGACGTGACACGATAAAGCACGCCGTGAAGCCGTACGAAGGCGGGATTCGGACCGTCGGTCACGACTCCGCACATCACCCCGTGGCTTGACCAGTCCGCGAGCAAGGTCATCACGTCGGCATCACTTGGATTTGCGTTACGCAGACGAATCCCGGCCTCACGACGGTTGACCTGAATGCCTTGCGGCCAGAATCCCCAGATATGATCCAGCGCCGGGCCGTACGCATCGAGGAAGACGGGAACCTTTTTAGAGCGAGCCAAGGCGATCAGGTCGCTGTAAAGCCCATGGGTCGATGGCGCTGGACTTGATCCCGAAAGCGTGAGCGCGGAGATTCCCCCCTCGGTCAATGCTCCTTCGACCTGATGAAACAGGGCATCGGCCTCGGCTTGGGTCACATGCGGGTCGGGGTCGAAAAACGCCGACTGATCGGCCGAATCTTCGGTTCGGACCGTCAGGATCTCGCGGGTGGCAGCCGCGCAGGGCGTGATCAGCGGATCGAGCTTGTCTTCCTCACGCAGGAGCAGCTCGCAACGCGCTCCGACCGCCCCACCGAGGAACGTGACGGGCCGCGCCGTTCTTCCCAATCTGGTCAGCGCGCGGGCGACGTTGTTCCCTTTACCGCCGACAACTTCGCGCAGGGCTTTCCCTCGCACCGAGTCTCCAGGCTTCCAGGCGGGGACCGTCAGCGTCTTGTCCAGGCACGGATTCAGCGTGACGCATAGGATCATGAGAACGTTGATCCGAAAGGCCGAGGGCTCAATTTCTGTTCGCGTACACGTTCGCGCCCGCGACGTCGCCGAAGCCGAGGTGCTCCAATCCCAATCCGACGCCGGACCACGTACGCGGGTCGCCCGTTCACCTCGTGGAGGATTCGAATCACATATTCCCCGAGGACCGCGAGGAAGAGCAACTGCGCGCCCGCCGAAAACGCGAGAAGTGTCGCCACCCAGAACCATCCCGGCGGCACGATTCCATCAAAGAATACCTTCGCCCCGGCAATCATGAGGGACGCAAGGGCCGCGAACAAAACAAAAACTCCGACTGCTCCAGCCCATCGCAGCGGAGCGTCGCTGAACCCGACCACGCCATCGATCGCTAGTCCGAGGAGTTTCGGCAGGGTGAACTTGGGCGTTCCCGAGTGTCTTGGAGATCGGTCGATCCAGAGCCCTGTTTGTCGAAATCCAACCCATGCGCGAAGCCCTCGGACGAACCGCTTTCGCTCGGGCAATGCGTTGATCGCGTCCACAACGCGCCGGGACATGATCCCGAAATCCCCGGCATCGCGCGGGATTTCCAGGGAAACCAGCCGGTCGAGCAGTCGGTAAAACGTCCGATAAGCAAATTTCTTAAAGAAACCTTCCTGCCGACTCGCGCGAACGGCGTAGACGACATCGAATCCTTCGTGGAGCTTTGCCCAGAGCGGACCGATGGCTTCCGGGGGATCTTGGAGGTCGCCATCCATGACCACCACGGCGTCGCCCTTTGCGTGAAGAAGTCCCGCCGAGATCGCCGCTTGATGACCGAAGTTTCGAGAGAGCGCCAGGCCTCGGAATCGCGGGTCGGCCGCGTTGGCTTTCGCGATCTGAGAGAGGGTGCCGTCGCGCGAGCCGTCGTCGACCAGGATTACTTCCGCCTCGACGCCCAAGCTGTCGAGCACGCGAGAGAGCCGCGCGACCAGCACCGGAACGAGCGCTTCCTCGTCGTAGAGCGGAACAACCACCGAGATTGCCGGGGGGTGGGAAGCCGTCGTCGAGAACTCGTCACGAGCCAAAGGTCCGGCCTCCTCTGGATGGGACCCTTCGGACGCCTTTTGCGTCAGACTAAGTCCCGACGCCCCGGAGGGACGGAAAAGGCCTTGAATTCTCAAGACGCTATCTATACGTTTGACCACAGCGTCTTTCCCACCGATTCCGTCCCTGGAACGGGGCGGTTTGATATCCCAATTCCGAGAGAATCCCGCAAGGGGAGTTGTGTAATCGGCCTCGTCGCGACGTCCCGATTTCAGATGATTCGTTCAATCGGATTTGCAAACGACCGCGAGCAACGAACTTCCCAACGGCCAACGTACATACTTTCCCAGGGAATGTTCGCCACGACTGGCCATCGTCAGCATTCGATTCAACATCGGCGGGAGGATCGAGATCGCGTGATCCGCCCGGATGCGACGCCCCGCAGGGTCCAGCCAGCGTCTCGCCAGCATTGGCAAGACCGTCCAGATGAAATAAAAGCGTAAGCTTTCGACCCGGAATCCCGAGTCTTCGAGCGCACGTCGCAACGTTTCGCGATCGTAGCGACGGTAATGCGCGTTGGCGACGTCGTGCCCGCTCCAGAGCCATTGCAGGGCAGGGACGGTCAGCAAGAGTCGTCCGCCGGGCCGGAGTGATTTGTGAAGGGCTCGCAACGCCGCGTGGTCGTCGTCGATGTGTTCAAGAACGTCGAGCATCAAGATTAGATCATAGGTACTGTCTGGCAACGTCCCCGCATTCTCCGAAAGACGCGCGACCTTGATGCGCTCGCGCCAGCGTGGATCGGTGACGAGCGACGCATCGGGTTCGAGGCCTTCGACCATGCCAAAGGGTTCTAGCGCCTCGAAGAAGAGACCGTCGCCGCAGCCGACGTCGAGAATTCGCCAGGCTGCGGAGTGCTCTTTTCTCAGCGACTTTACCCAGCTTAACACGTGAGCCTCGCGCGATCGCCACCACCAATGGCGTTCCCACAATGTTCGATACTGGCGCGCGTACTCGGCTTGCATTCCGGTCCACACTCCATCAAGGAATTCGACGACGCGCGAAATCCTATCGCGGAGTGGAGAAACCGTCAAACCCGGTAACACGAACATCGCGAAGCCAGAAAGGCCGGGTAGGTCGGGTAGACCGTTGTCGCATCGGGTTGGCTCGGATATCGTGGTCGATTCGGACTTTAATTTCTGTCGGAATCGACGCGAATCATTGCCACACCCTTCAGGGAGTGTTCGCCGCATGAACGTCCTGTTCGCCCGTATGTTGCCCTACATCCTTTCGTTTTTCAGCAGCTTCTGCATCATGATTCTCGAGCTCGTCGCGAGCCGGCTCGTGGCGGTCCATGTTGGGGCATCGCTCTCGGTCTGGACGTCCGTCATCGGCATCATGCTTGGCGGGATTTGCCTTGGCAACGTCCTCGGCGGCAAGCT
>JAYVYS010000481.1:0-5726 GCA_043784005.1 Isosphaeraceae bacterium | reverse complement strand
CCGCCGAGTCGGCTTCATGGCGAACGAGCAATTCCCATGGTCAGTACCTTTCAACTGACAAGACCAACCAGACTTCCTGACGCACCAGATGACGCAGATCAATTCTGATGAAGATAAAAACGAATGTGATTTAGTATTCAATGTTTTTTCCCGTGTTTTTAATCCGCGACATCTGCCGGTGAATTCCCTTCTTCTTCCTGGAGCCGACGCATGGGCCACTGGGGCGTCAAGAGCTACGAGAACGATGATGCCGACTTCGCGATCGATGCGGGCCTGGAAAAGGTCCACGGCGAGGCTTACGAAGCCCTCATGGACGACAGTAACGCACTGTCCTTCGACGAGGTGCAGAAGCAGCTCGTCAATCCCGAAACCCTCACCGCGGCGATCGACTCGCTCCGGCAAGAGTACGGGTCCCAACGACCGTTTGACGACTGGGAGGAAGACGAACGCCTGGCGTTTGTGGGCGTGGTCGTCCGCCATGCCGAGTTCGGCGTCCCCGTCCCCGCCGATTGGCGGGACCAGGCGATCACCTGGCTCGATTCCGAAGCGATCGCGTGGGACGAAGCGACCCTCCGGAAGCTTCGTCGTCAAAAGGAAAATGCTTTGCTAAGCTCTCTGAAATCAGAAATATCCTCCTCAGACGCATCGTGAATTTAAACGTCAAGTTCCGGAGATCACCCGCCCATGTCCTCACGCCGCCCGCTCGCTTTCAACGCGCTTGACCAGGTGATGCCCGATGTGGACCGACTGATGACGGCAGGGTACACGAAAGTTGGGAACTGGAACCTGGGTGAGGCCTGCAACCACTTGGCCAAAGGTCTTGTCATGGCAATCGATGGTGCCGATTTCAAGGCACCCTGGCTCCTTCGCATGACCCTCGCGCCCCTTTTCCTGCGGCAGATTTTGAAGTCAGGGAAAATGCGCGAGCAGATCAAGGTTCCCGCGACACTTTTGCCCAAACCCGGGCTCGACGATCGCGCCGAGGCCGAGGCGCTTCGCGCCGCCTTGCAACTTTACACAGCCCACACGGGTCCGCTTGCCGATCACCCGTTTTTCGGACGCCTCACCCGCGAGCAAATGGACCGGCTCGAGTACATCCATTGCGCCCATCACCTCAGCTTTCTCTTGCCCGTCGAGCCGGTCCGTTGAGAAATCGACGCACTCGCTCACGTTTCAGTGGAGTGCATGAACCCGGAAGGCGTGATGGACCACGTAGCGTCCGATCATGTGTCCAATCAGACCGTCGGTGGTGTCGATCGACGTCGGGATGCCTTGATCAACGCGGCTCATCTCCGCATCCTTTGCCACGGCGTGGAACGACGCGGATGAAGGATTGAAACCGGGGAGGCCGTCGGAGGTGATCGACAACAATCTCCTTGGCCCGAGGAATGAGGAGAGAACGGCCGCCGCGTCGGCGCTGAAGGTAATGTGATAGGGCGAGATCGACGGAGTCTCAATGTCGGCAATCTTTCGGCCAAGATCAATTCCGGCTCCGGTGGAAGGTGTCGGATGCAAACGGTTGACAGCCTGGAAGAAGGCGTCATCAAATGTCTGCTGCTGACCGGAGAAGTATTCCACATCCACCTCTTAAGCCGCGGCGGCCGCGTTGAAAACCAAAAGGCCGTGACCTTTTATCCCGATCGACCACGTTTGACGATCGCCTTGAAAGAGAGAGCCCTTCTCTTGGGTTTGTCGTGGAAACCAGGTGGCATAACCCCGTTCTTCCGCAAGGTCAACCTTCTGATGCGCGCCGCACTGAATTGGGTGCATACGGCTTCCATTGAAGTCTCGAAGCGGTAAAGATGAGGGCTCAGTTATGGCACCCGGTGAAAGAGCCCCATCACCGTCCACGATCATCTGGCACCTGAGCATCTCCGCGCACTCGCCCGGGCTACACTCACTCATGCGCGAGAGGTCTCGCTGCGATTGTCCGCCGCGCGAATTTAATTTTGGACCTCCATAACATGATTTACCGTATAACACATGAAACAATATACGACTATCTTTATGATGTTTCGATCAGCCATAACCTTGCCCACTTGAAGGCGCGCGATTGTCCGAGTCAGACTTGCCTGGGGCATGAGCTGACGTTCAGCGTTCCTCCAGCCATCTCGGGTTCGCAGACGGATTATTTCGGCAATCCGGTGACATACTTCACCGTGCAGGAACCACATAAGCGGCTGAAGGTGACCGCAGTCAACATGGTGGACATCCGCGCGGTGATCGCACCCCCGGCCTGGCAAACGCCGCCGTGGGACTCGGTGCGCGATGGGTTGCTCCACGCCCGCGACCTGGAGACGGTGGACGCGTGCCAGTTCACGTTCGACTCGCCTTATGTGAAGACCGACGAGGTCCTCAAGACCTATGCGACGCCTTCATTTCCGCCCGGAAGGCCGCTCTTGGAAGCGTTGCTCGACCTCACCCAACGCATCCACGCGGACTTTAAGTTTGACCCGACCGCGACCACGACGGCAACGCCCCTGACCGAGGTGCTTCGGCTTCGGCGTGGCGTCTGCCAGGACTTCGCGCACCTTGAGATCGGCTGCCTGCGATCGGTCGGACTGGCGGCGCGTTACGTGAGCGGGTATCTGGAGACCGACCCGCCCCCCGGCCGGGTCCGCCTCGTCGGTGCCGACGCCTCGCACGCATGGCTCTCGGTCTTCTGTCCTGGCCATGGCTGGATCGACGTCGATCCGACCAACAACCAGATCCCCGGCGATCGGCACATTATCCTCGCCTGGGGCCGCGACTACGACGACGTCAGCCCGCTCAAAGGGGTGATCCTCGGCGGCGGCGGGCACCAGTTGAAAGTCGCCGTGGATGTTGAGCCAATCCTTGGAAGTTTCGCGTGACGATTCCAGAAGTACGGGCGATGACCGGCGAAATGCGTGGATTGCCAAGATGGATTCCACGAAAGCCGAAGATCGTCCCACGCGAATTCTAATCGTCGCCAAACATCGGCGGGGTTGACAGAGCCCAAAGCGACCGTAAACTCAAGACATTACTTGCCGAAGTGGCGGAATGGCAGACGCGCCGGACTCAAAATCCGGTCCCTGTAATGGGGGTGTGGGTTCAAGTCCCACCTTCGGTACTTCACCCGGCGGCAACGCCGGGTTTTTCATTGTCTTTAGAGGCAACGACTTAAGGCGAGATTCCTGCAAAGATTCGCCCAACCCGTCATGCGAATCAATCGGCGAAGTGAAGTTGTTCCCTTTCGAGGCCGTTCTCAAATCGAGGCGTGATGGCCATCGACCTGGCCCAAGTGTTGTCGTTGGTTTCGAGCGCCACCTCACGGCGCTTTTTCCACCGACAACTTCCCGAAAAAGAACGGATCGATGTCGGACGGGGTTCGGCCGCCGTACTCTGCACAACTCGTCAGGAGATGTTCACCAACTCAACCTGATGAACGGCGGGGTCGATTTCGGTGTAAGGGTGATTGGCGTCATGGGTTATTCCCGCGTGTTGCCTTACCGGTAAATGATACCGAGCAGAGCACGGCGATCACCGGCACTTCCTGAATGTCAAACTGGCAGACTCCACTTCAGCTCGAGGTAGATTCCCAGATCGGAGACGGCGCGAAAGCCGAGCCGGTTGTATAGGCGGAGGGCCGGGTTGTTCTTCTCGACGTGGATGACGACCGGCAGGGCGGCGCTCGCGGCCTCCTTTTGCACCAAGCGGACGTATGAACCGCCGACTCCTTGCCCACGGAACTCGGGCACGAGGGCGACATCGACGATAAGGATGTGGTCGGCGGCGCGCTCCACGATCAGCCTGCCGGCCAGTTTGCCGTCGACGACGATGACGTCGCGAGTCGCGTCGGGGAAGTGCGTCGCGTAATGGACCGACTGCGCGCGAAACTGCATCGACAGAAACGCGTGTTTTTGTGACTCGTCCCAGCCAGTAACCGCAAGTTCCTCGGCGCGCGTACTCGCGTAAACCACAAACTCGAACGGCTCGTCGGCTGGAGTCGCTGGCCGGAGGGTCGCGAGTCGCATGAGATTAAGACCGACCAGGACGCGGGAAGTCAAAGCGGGTGGCGGAAGGCCCGGCACGGTGACAGACCGGGGGGCGGCACTCAATCAGTTGAAGACAGCCTCATACGTCGCGACGTTAGCATTCAGCCCGACGGGGACGATGAAGATCTCGACGACCCCCAGACCGGCGAGGCCTACCGGGTAGGTCCCCTGGCCGAGCCGGGCTTTCCCACCGGGGCCCTGAAACAACAGCGAGAACGGCGCACGTGTGGCGAGGCCTGGCTGCAAGGGCCTAGGCGACGTGGGCGCGGGGTGTTCGTCGGCGGAGACAAGCCTCAGCCGGGTGACCCGCCCGTCAGGCAACTTGACGGAGAGGACCTCGCCAACCCTGGGGCCGAAGTCGTGGGAGCCCGCATTGCCAATGGCGACCGTTCCGCCCCTCAGAATTGAGGCCCGGGCGGTCCCGTGGGTTTGACCCGCCCCCAGCCCGAGGAAGCCGAGGGCCCCCATGCTGGAAACACGGCCGATAAAGACGCGCCTCGGGAACGACTCGTCTTGGCTAATGGCTCCCCCATTCCGCTGGAGTAGGCGGCCGTCGACCGGCCAGTCTGGGCCGGAAACGCTCATGAGGTCCGACCCCCTGAGCCGACCCCATCAGGCCGGTATTTTCCCAGAAGAGAATCCAATGTCAATAATCCACTGAGGGCTTTAAGTTAACCTTCGTTGACAATTTTATACATCATTCTCCCAACCCAACGTTTTCGGGATGAGGATTTTTCAATTCGGTATTTGACATCCACCCTCCACGGGTGGCAATTGATCTCGCATGAATGTGGACAGAGGTGGACGATCATGACATCCCAAGCGGTCGTGAGGTTTTCCTTCGCCGTTAAGCACCGATGAGCCCGCCGTGCGGCTCAACGCCCGACAAGCGGACGGGATCCTTGCAATGCACACTACGCTCGACCGGTTAACGCTCGTGTCATTCGCCGGGCACCTCAACAGTGTCTTTCGGGTGACACTCGTCGATGATGAGCCGGTCGACTTGGAGATGATACGGGCCGACGCCCTGCCGTCGCGTTCCGCGCTTGGCTCGTCCGTCCGCGAGCCGTTTTCACTGCTCTTTCGCGGACCAAGGCAACGGCCCTTGCCGCAACTGATCCACCATCTCGGTCACCCCTTGATGGGCGAACTCGAGATTTTCCTGGTTCCGCTCGGGCCGGAAGGGGACCCGACCGGTACGCACTATCAGGCCGTCTTCAACTGAGACGGTGGCCGATGCCGGCCGACCTGCAGGTCCCTTGTCCCCTGCCGTCGTCGGCACGGAATCCAACCGTCCCTCCCCGGAGTCCGCATCATGAGCTCCCCTTACATCGGTGAGATTCGCATGTTTTCAGGCAATTTCGCGACAGCGGGGTGGGCGCTTTGCCAGGGCCAATTGTTGCCGATCGCCGAGAACGCGGCGCTCTTCTCTTTGATCGGCACGACGTACGGTGGCGACGGCGTTACGACCCTCGCCTTGCCCAACCTCCAAAGCCGGTTCCCCATCTCCCGGGGCACGGGTCCGGGTCTCACGAACCGTGTCATTGGGGCTTTGGGAGGCGAGGAAAACGTCAACCTGACTGTCCAGCAAATTCTCGCGCACAACCACACCCTGGGTGAGCGTCTCGAAAGTTGGTGGAAAATTTTGTACAACAACGAGTATCAATGGGTCGGTCAGTTTTCCCGATAGGCATGCATGCACGGAGGTGC
>JAYVYS010000480.1:0-11730 GCA_043784005.1 Isosphaeraceae bacterium | reverse complement strand
GTTCTGCGTCGAAGCCTTGGACAAGCTGGTGAACCACGCCGAGGACGACGGTTTTGATGACGCGGCTTTGTGGGTGCTCCGCGAATCCGATTCGCGTTGGGGCGATTATCTTCGATTGATCGATCCCGCGACGGAAGCGGACCCGACCGAATCCCCCCCGTCGGAAGATCTGAACAACGCTCCCGCCTCGATCGATGCGGGAACACTGTTTCGACTGCTTACATGTAATCTCGATACGTCCGACCATGTCGAAGCGGATTGGGCGGATGGATCGCTCGCAGAGTTTCAAGAATCGGATTTATCGCCCGGCGTACCTAACCTGTTTGGAACGAATTCCGGCGAATTGTCAGAGATCCTCGCCAGATTTGGCGGCTCCTCTCCTGAACCCGAAACTTCGCCGCCCGAGGGTTCAAGGCCACCGACTCATGAATTCGAGATCCCGCCGCCCCCTTCGTATTTCCCTATCGACCCCGAACTTCGTGAGACGTTTCTCGCTGAGGCCACGGATCTTTTCGATCGCCTGGAAACGCTGGTTCTGAGCTTGGGTCGTGGGGTTCGTCATTCCGAGATCTTGAACGAACTTGGGCGTTGTTTCCACACGTTAAAAGGCGCGGCGGGAAGCGTCGGGCTCGGCTCCGTCGCGGCCGTGATTCATGCGACCGAGGAAGAACTCGAAAAGGCCGAGGGAGAAGCGACTGACTCACTTGTCGAGTATCTTCATAAGTTGCTGCACTATCTCGAAGAGGTTTTCATCGCGCTGCGACGCGGCGATTCCGCCAACCCCGCGCCCGAGGAATTTGTACAGAGAAAATCCGACCCGCCACCGGCAATCCGCGCGCCTTCACGCTCACCCGCGCCGTTATCAACAGAGCGTCGCAAGCCGAGCAACCAGCCTCCGGAAGCTTCCTTTGGTGTCTCCATCCTCACGACCCTCGTGCCTTCACCGCCGACAAGCAGCGCCTCGGCGGTGGTTACCGAGGGCTCCGCGAGTGAGGGACCTGTTCGGCTCTCGTCCGAACGTGTCGATGAACTGATGGACCTGGCCTCCGAGCTGATTTCGAGGCGGGGTCTTTGGGAGACTCAGGCCGAGTCGATGAAAGAGTTCGCCACGATGGCGCGAACCTGCCGTTTGCGTCTCGCAGCGACTCTCGACCGTATTCGCGACCTTGCTCCTGAAACGATCGCGTTGCGAACGCGCGTTGATCGCAAGCACGACTTGACCGAACTCTTGCATCGCCTTGATGAGCAGTCTGAAGACCTGGCGGTCGTGACCGAATCGGCTCGGTCGGCCTCGAAACCTCTTTCGGACAACAGCGATGCCCTCGCTCGACTCACCCTTCAACTCTGGGAATCGCTCCAGGCTGTCCGCATCGTGCCGGTGAAAGGGCTCTTCCAGCGACTGGCAAGGGTCTCCCACGACGCGGCGCGGGTCGAAGGGCGACAAGTTAATGTCGAGATGGTCGGCGAAGAGACTGGTGTCGATCGCGCGCTTCAAGACAAGGCTTTCGAGCCGCTTCTCCACGTCGTACGCAACGCGGTGTGCCATGGCATCGAGCCACCCGCGGAACGGATTCGCGCCGGAAAGTCGGCCGCGGGGCGGGTCACACTCGAAGCCGTCCGGTCGGGCAACACACTCACCCTTTCCGTTCAAGACGATGGACGTGGACTCGACTACGACGCGATCGCCGCCAAGGGCCGACGTATCGGCTTGATCGCCGCCGAGGAACACCCCGGGATTGATCGGCTCAACGCACTGATTTTTCAGCCTGGATTTTCGACCCGAGACTCGGCGACCGCCATCGCCGGTCGAGGCGTGGGCATGGACGTGGTCAGTCAAGAGGTTGGCAGGCTTCACGGCACGGTCTCGCTTTCTTCCAGGCCGAACCAGGGAACCTGTCTGAGCCTTTGCCTGCCTGCTCGCCTCTCTCTGCAACAAGCCATGCTGCTGCGGCTTGATGGCCAGGCCTTTGCTCTCCCGGTCGAGCTGATCGAGCTCGCCCAGTCGTTTCAGCCCGAGGATCTTGACTGGAAGGGAGTCGGGCCACGAATCAGAATCCGCGACTTCTGGGCCCCGGTCCTCTCGGCGAGAGAGGCGCTGGGCATGCCCCCTGCGAGTGGGGTTTCATGTCCTAAACTTCTCTTGATTCGCGCCGATGGTGAACCGCTCGCGGTCGTGGTCGATGCGATCGACGGCACTCGTGAGCTTGTGTTCAAACCGTTGGGAATGCTGATTTCGGGTCACCCTCTGGTCTCGGGGATCGCTCTCTCGGTGACCGGTGAGGTAATCCTGGCGCTCAATCCCTCGGGCCTGGCGCGATGGCTGAGAGAGGGAAGTACACGGGGCAGGTCGCGCATCGAGCCGGTGGAACCGCCCAGTAAAATCACGGTCCTCGTGGTCGACGACTCGATCAGCGTTCGGAAGGTTGTCGCGAAACATCTACGCAATCTCGGGTTCGATGTCGAACAGGTCTCGGATGGTCTTGAAGCGTTGGGAAAGCTTCGATCCAAAACCTACGGGCTAGTGGTGAGCGACCTAGAGATGCCCAGAATGGACGGCTTCGAGCTGCTCGCCGAACTGAGGAGACTGGAAATCGCGCAGACCACCCCCGTGATCGTCACAAGCACACGCTCTGACGCCGAGACCCGCCGCCGGGTGATCGAACTGGGCGCCAGAGACTTCGTTCCCAAGCCAATCGATTCTGAAGAGTTATCCACGAAGGTGCGGGCGTTGATGGCCAAGCACACATGATGAATGCCGAGCCACGGGCCGGAACCGGGCAGGCCTCAAGTCCAGAAAGAAGCGCCGCGCTCGACCGAAAAGGGAATTGATTGAACCGCTCGATTGGAGGGGCCTCGTGCCGCGAAATCCATTAATCCTCGTCATCGACGATAGCCCGACCATCCGCAAGCTGGTCGAATGTCACCTCTCCGAGGCGGGCTACCGAGTCGCACTCGCGGTCGACGCCGAACGCGGTCTGGAGATGGCGTCGACGATCAAACCCGATCTGATCTTGCTTGACCATCAACTTCCGGGCACCACCGGGGACGAAGTTTGTCGAAAACTGCTGGCCTCCGAGGTCACCGCGAAGATCCCGGTGCTCGTAAGTTCGGCAATGAGAAACCGTGCGTTCGCTCAATATGCCGAATTCGCCAATGTCATCGACCAAATCCCGAAACCCTTCACCCCGGAACTGCTCAAGAGTGGCGTAGCCAACGCGCTTCAAACCGGGGCGATGGTGGTGCAATCCCAGCGCACGGGCTGCGCGATGCCCGAGTCCGTCGGAGAATCGCGTGACTCATGTCTCAGCGGCAACACGGCAACGATCCCACTTCGCGCGGTCTTCGACTTTTTGACGAACGCGCAGGTCGATGGACGACTAACTCTCGAACAAGGCAAGCATCGGCTTCGATTCGCCCTGGTGGGTGGGCGGTTTCAAGCCATTTACTCAACCACGGTGCGTCCCGACAAAATCGCCGCATTCCTCCCCAAAGAGCTTTCGGACCTGGCTCCGTTGCTTTCGGTCACGCTTGGCGAACACCAGGATGCCTCGATGTCGGGCCTGGTTCGTTTACTCGAAAAGAGCCTTTCCGACCCTCGCAGGCTGAGGGCGTTGCTCCGCGCGCAGTCGGCGATCCTGACATATGGCGCGCTTCGTGGCGAGCCCGGCGAGTTCGCGTTCGAAGCAAAGTCATCGCTCCCTCCCATGTTCCAGGCGTTCCCGCTCCAGGCAAGCCTGGCGGCCTTGATCGTGGAAGGGGTGCGCAGGTGTTCGCCAATTGAGGAACTTGGAAACCTCGGGCACGAACGATTTGCCCGCCAGAGCCCGAGAGGTGCGAACCTCGACCGCGCGGGGATGTCCCCCGCTGAAATACGCATCCACACTTTACTCGATGGGAATGAGTCACTCGACGCCGTGGCCGCCAAGGCGGGAATTCCCGTCGCCGACGCCGCGGCCATCGCCCGAGGGCTTGAGCTCATCGGCCTGCTCGAACGTCGAGGAACCGCCGACCACGGCGCGATCTTGCTTCTAGAAGACGACCCGGACACGGTCCGCCTGGTGGTTCGGGCGATCGGTCCGGAAGGCTCGGGCTTTCAGATTCGCCACGTTCGCGACCGCGTCGCCGCGCAACTTTTGCTCAGACGTCAGCCATTCACGCTAGTCCTCTTGCCTGTCGATACTGCGGAGCAAGAGAGCTTTTACCACGCGATTCGCGAGCACGCCCCAGAGGCGACCCGCTTCATCGGAATCGTTCGAATCGACGAAGAGAGCCAGCTCGATCGCCTCGATCGTCTGGGACTCGACGGCGTTATTCATCGCCCAATCGCCGAGAACGACCTCAAAGCGACGGTTCGTCAATTCATCGGCACCGGTACCCTTGCTGGAACCTGTACCGCTTAAGCTGTGAAGCCTTTTTTTTGATTCTCGCGGGAGCCGCATCCATGAACGACTGGCGCGCATCGACGACGAGCGACGACGAGATCAACGTCGACACGATCGCGCTTTTGCAAAACGAAATTGCTCGCCTAGAGGCCGAGATCCGCGATCGCGACGATGCGAGAATCACTGACGATTTGACCGCGACCTGGGAGGTTAACCACGGCCAAGATGTTGTCGAACCGCTCCATCTTCTGATCAATGAGCTAACCTTCGAGCTTGCCGCCAAAGAGGAAACCATCGCGCTCCTTCTTGAGCAGACACGCTTCTACGAAGACGCGGCCGCTGTCCAGCGTACGGAGTGGGATGAACTGCAACGTTGGGTCGACGACATCGAACACCGGACCGCTTCGAACGATGGCGGAGAGAGCCGACACCTCGCGCAAATCGAGGCTGAGAAGCACCGATTCGAAGGCCTCACCAACCAGGCTGTCGCCGCCCGGTCCGATTGGGACCTTCAGCGTCGAGGGCTCGAACAGGAGATCCATCACCTCAGATCGCTCGCATCCCAGACACCGACCAACGTCTCCGCCGCCGCGCCGGCGGTTCTTGAAGACGAGAATCGCAAGCTCCGGGAACGTCTTCATGAGCTGGAATCATCCACGCCGACGACTCCGGAAGTCGAGACGGTTCGCAAGAAGCTGGCGGAGACACTCGCGCGATTCGACTCTTCGGAGGTTGCTCACAGAAGGGCGGGCGATGAATGGTCGAGGGAAAAAGCCCAACTCACAGCGGCTCTCTCCGCGGCGCAAGGCCAGGTTGCGCGCGAGGCACTGCTGGCGCCGGCGGGCAAACCGATGGAGTCCGACGCGACAAGTGAGGCCGTTGAAGCCGATGAGCGTATCCGAGCGTTCCGGCAGCACCTCCAAGAGCTTCATCGGAGAGAGGCCGAGGAGCGTACGAATCGCGGAGGACTCTCATCAAGGCTATCCAAGCTCTGGCATCACGGTGCCGCGAAATGACACGGAACCGAAGCTGATCCCGAATCATTCCTCCTATCCGTTTGGCGACAGAACGAATGGGTCAGGCCGACAACAGGCGAAAGGGTCCCGATGACGGGAAAGACGGCGGGGGTCAATCATGAGCCCGGAACCATCCGGCCAAAGCCAGGCGCGGCGCGTCCGGACTCAGGGGCGTTGGCGCAGGGTTTCGAACGCTTGCGCGACGCCCTCCTGCAACGCCTCGAAGTCTTGGAATCGATCGCCGCCGAGCACGCGGCCCTAAGCGAATTCTCACCATCCGAGCGTGAACAGATCCTCAGAGAGCGGGTTTCCACACTTGAAGCGTCACTTTCCCGTCTTCAAGCGGAACTGAAACGACGTGAACAGGAATGGGATGAACAGATTCACCTTTTGCACGAAGACCGCGGATTGATCACCGAGGCTTGGGAACGCTTGGAAGAGGAGCGAATTCAGGGAAGTGGACATACAAGCGAGTCGGCTCGGGAACCCGCCCCGGCGGGGCACGTTGCGAACAGTCCGGCGTATCGCCCCCCAGCGCCCGATGAATCCAATGACCAAGTGGCGAAAGCCATTTTGCGACAGTTTCAGTCGCTTCAAGGAGATGTCCGACGGAATGCCAAAGGACGGAGCACTCGCTAAATCTTCAGAGTCATTACTTCGTTTTATCTCGATATTCATTCCACGTTTGATACGGACGGATCGTCCCGAGACGGCTACGAGTCGAATCGTCTTTCAATGCGAGGTTTCCGCGACCATGGGGAATCATCTGAACGCTTCGCACACCGCTCCACGACTGGGCTGGGCCGCTCGGATGTTCCGCGGGTGGACCTCGCGGACGCAAACCTCGGCCGCCGTCAACCCGACCCGAAAGGCGGCGTTTTCAACAAGCGCGCGCCTTCGTGGGATGGCGCGCCAGCTTGCGGAGAACGATCGTTACGCGCTCGTTTTGCTTCGCGAGGCGATGGAGGATATCACCGAGGACGACGCGGAATTCGCCTGGACCGCGATGGGGAAGCAGATGGCCTTGATCCCCGCGGGCACGGTCCCCGTTGTATTGGGTGACGGACGCATCGCTCCGACGGAAATTCCCGCGTATTACCTCGACCGCTTCGCCGTCACCAATCGCCAGTTTCAACGTTTCGTCGAGGCTGGCGGGTACGACGCTCTGGAGATCTGGCCTCAAGAAATCTGGCCTAGCCTGATGAAGTTCGTCGACAGGAGCCACCGGCCCGGTCCTCGCGATTGGGAAAACGGGCGTTTCGCCTCTGGTCAGGCCGATTATCCGATTGTCGGCGTCTCATGGTACGAGGCCACAGCCTACACCGCGTGGGTTGGCAAACGGCTCCCGTCTTCGGCGGAATGGCAAAAAGCCGGCGGTTGGCCTGAACATTTCAGCGGCGGTACATGCACGAGGTATCCTTGGGGAGACGTCTTTGACCCGAAACGGGCCAACGTGGGGCCGATTGGCGGGGGGGCGATTCATCCGGTTCAAGCCTTCCCCGAAGGCGCGACTCCAAACGGAATCTACCAGATGACCGGCAACGTATGGGAATGGCTCGCAGATCGACTCGACGCCATCCCGTGCCACCGCGAGGAATCTTTCCATACGCACAAACCGATGCGTCGCATCGTCGGCGGCTCGTTCGATACCTATTTCCCGGCCGAGGCAACCAATCAATTCGTCACCGGACAAACGGAGCTAGACCGCCGCGAAAACATCGGCTTCCGATGCGCCGTTCCCGTGAGCCGCTTGCGCACGCGATCTTGATCACATTGCATGATCACTTCTAAAATGTTATGAGCTTCATTATTTTTTATACGACGACGACCAGCAGGTCAAGGCCAAGTCCGCCATGATAAATATCAATTGCCCGCTCTGCGACGGACATTTGTTTGAGGGGGACGCTTGTGGCACCTGCCACGCTCCCGCGGCGGTGATCGAGTCGATCATCTATCGGGAGAGCGCGCCGCGATTCGTCGGTGTCCTCGGTCCCAGCGGTGTCGGCAAGACGGTCTATCTCGGGATGCTTCTCGACATGCTCTCGCGCGGCGCGGCGGGGATGCATGGAATCGCGAAAGGACCGTTTTCGCTCTCGCTGCACCGCAACCTGATCCTAGCCCTGGAACGGCAACGATTCCCCGAAAAAACGCCCAACGAAGCGGACCGATGGGACTGGGTTCACTGTGAGGTCAACACGGGTCGACGTGGACCCCAGGTTGACATTGTCACGCCGGATGTCGCGGGTGAAGCCGTCATGGCGGAGCTTGAGCACCCGAAATCGAACCCGACCATTCGCTCATTGATCGGACGTTGCTCGGCCCTGGTCGTGCTCGTGGATATGGTCCAGATCGTTGGAGACGGTCAGGGCCAGGAACTCTTCGCAATGCAACTGATCAGCTATCTCGACTCGCTGCAAACGTCCCGACGGCGCGCAAAGATTGACATCCCGGTGGCCGTTGTTTTCACTAAAGCCGACCTCTACGATGGCGTCGTCCGTGACGCCGAGGGCTTTGCGCGATCGAACGCTCCCGCGCTTTGGAGACTCTGCGAATCACGCTTGAAATATGTCAAGTTCTATTGTTCAGGTGTGGCGGGTGCCACGGGACGATTGATCGATCGCGACGGGTTCGAGACCTTGATACCGCTTCGAGTCGAACCACGGGGCATCGTCGAGCCGTTCTCATGGCTGATGAGCAAGATCCGCTAGAGCCTCGTCAACATTGAATCCAGGGGGTCTTGTGGCGGACTACCCTGACGCAACCCAATACGTGGTCCGCAATAGCGGACCCTACCCGATTTTGAATCCATGAAGGACCCCCGCGGAGCGCATCCCTCATGATCGCTGACCAAGCCATCTTCACATCAATGCTTCGTCAGGGTAAGGCTGGCTACCACATCGTCGCGCTCTCTCCCGGCGTGACGGAGTCGGAGGCCAACGCGATCACAACGTGGTCCCCTTCGCACGGTGGACTCGCCCTGGATGCTTCAAATCCCGTCAGCGTGAACTTCTTCCCGCTGCCGAGCGGGCGCTATGCGCTGGCACGATCCCGCGAGGGTCGCGGTGAATATAGTGGACGCGGCGGCAGACAAGTCTTCACTCGCGCGATTCTCTTCGATGCGGATTGTCTTCGCAAGGCCGCCTATAATCCGTTCCGAATCTATCGCGACGCGCTCAGCCTTGGCCATCTTCAATACAGGGAAAACCCTGCTTCGGTTCTTTCTCGGGTCGAGCTCTCCCTGTTTCATTTGTCTGACGACACACCCGAAAAGCAAGTCATGCAACGGGAGCACCCGATCGATCCGGGAATGTTGGAGACGGTCGTCGCGCAGCTCACGGCCGGACAGGCGGTGCTCTTTCCTCACAGCGGCGATCGCATCGCCCTTGCGGAGCGGATGATCCGTGCTCTCTCACCGGAGACCTTGCTTCGAACAAGTCTCTCGACCAGCCTGCTTCCGTCGTCGGTGCGCCCGTTTCGATTGAACCTCCTGGCCCGAAAATGAGACTCCTGAAGAAAAGCCGATCGGAAAGCGCCCCCAACCACAAGGAGGCGACCTATATAGAGAACAGGGACCGCCGGCGGGTCGATGCCACGCTCTGGTCACCCCATGACGATGCGACACAACGAGAGCCCTCATCAATGACCGAACCCCGCGCCATCCGCGTGCTCGTGGTCGAGGACAGCGCGACCCAAGCCAATCGGTTGGTGACGGTCCTCGAAGCGGCGGGCTTCAAGGTCGTCATCGCGTCCGACGGTGACAAGGGACTCGACGCCTTCCACAACGATTCGTTCGACCTGATTCTCAGCGACGTGATGATGCCGGGGCTCTCGGGGTACGACCTTTGCCGAAAGGTCAAGGCCGACCCTCGCGGAGCGGGTATCCCATTCGTCTTGCTGACGAGTTTGGGGAAATCGGTCGACTTGATCCGCGGCCTGGAATGCGGTGCCGATAATTATATTTATAAGCCTTTTCAGGCAGACGCCTTGCTCCGCCGAATCAAGACGATCCTCACTACCATATCCGCACGCGAGGCAGGCCCGTCCCGCAGTACCGATGACGTCTTGTTCATGGGCCATCAACTCAAGATCGCGTCGAGCAAAGAACAGATTCTTGACTACTTGGGATCGACGTTTGAAGACTTCATCCAGGCGCGGCAGCGTGAATACGAAAGTGCTCTGGCCCGTGAGAAGCAGATCGCCCAGGCCGAGACTTATCGCCTCCGCGAGGAGATGCTCCGCAAGGAAAAGGAGAATCTGGGCCGGCTCCACGCGTTCCTTCAGTCCACGCTCGATGCCCTGGCGATCCGGATCGCCATCCTCGACAGCGCGGGGACCATCCTGGCGGTGAATGCCGCCTGGAAGCGGCTCGCGGAACTCGACCCCATGGTGGGTCGCGCCTGCGACGTCGGCACCGATTATCTTGATGCCTGCGAAAACTCGGCCAGGGAGCGTCCCGGTGAGGCGCTTGCCGTCGCCACGGGAATCCGGGAGGTCATGGGCCGCCGTCGCGAGGAGTTCTCACGCGAGTATCCCAGCAACGGTGCTGACGGTCGCCGCTGGTACAACGTGCGCGTCACACGCTTTGGCGAGGCCGAAGGTGTTCGTGTCGTTGTCGCTCACGAAGACATCACGCCGAGGAAGGCCGCCGAGGAGCAACTTCTACACGAAGCCTACCACGACCTCTTGACCGGTCTTCCCAACCGTGCGTTGTTCACAGACCGGCTCGGCCGCGCCGTCCTGCGAACCAAGCGATCCCCAAGCTGTTTTTTCTCGGTACTTTTCCTTGACCTTGACGGTTTCAAGGTCGTCAACGACAGCCTTGGACACATGGTCGGCGATCAGCTTTTAATGGGAATCGCCCGGCGGCTGGAATCTTGCGTCCGGAACGGCGATACCGTGGCCCGACTGGGCGGAGACGAGTTCGCGATTCTCGTGAACGATATTCGGGACGTCGGCGACGCGATCCGGATGGGAGAGCGTATCCACGAGGAACTGTCCATCCCGTTCCTGCTTGGTGGACATGACGTCTTCACCTCGTCAAGCATCGGCATTGCCGTGAGCGACGCGAGGTACGATCGACCCGTGGAAATCCTTCGAGACGCCGACACCGCGATGTATCGCGCCAAGGCCTTGGGTAAGGCTCATCACGTGGTTTTTGACCAGGCGATGCATACCAGCGTCGTCAACCGGCTCCGGCTGGAGACAGACCTTCGTCGCGCTCTTGAACGTGAGGAGTTCTGGGTCGCTTACCAGCCGATTGTGGATCTTGACGATAATCGCATTTCTGGATTCGAAGCACTCGTTCGTTGGCAACACGCTGAGCGCGGCATGGTCTGTCCCTCCGAGTTCATCCCGGCCGCCGAGGAAACCGGACTGATCATCCCGCTCGACCACTGGGTAATCCATGAGGCCTGTCGCCAGATGCGGATCTGGACTGCGGACCACCCCGCGAGCCTGCCGCTCATGCTGAGCGTGAACCTCTCCAGCAAGCAACTCGCACACCCCGGCCTGCTCGACCGCATCGACGAAATCTTGGCCGATACAGGGATCGATCCGGGCTGCCTTCGCATGGAGATCACGGAAAGCGTTCTGATGGGTCAGCCGGACTCCGCCGCGGCGAAGCTCCGTCAGATCAAAGACCGAGGCATCAGCCTGAGCATGGACGACTTCGGCACGGGTTATTCCTCTCTCAGCTATCTTCATAAGTTCCCGTTCAACGTCCTCAAGATCGACCGATCCTTTGTGAGCCGGATCGGGCCGAACGGTGAGAACGGTGAAATCGTCGCGACCATTGTGGCACTCGCCCATAACCTCGGTATGCAGGTGGTGGCCGAAGGTGTCGAAACAGCCGCGCAGGTGGAGCACTTGCGTTCTTTGAAATGCCGATATGGCCAGGGCTTCTACTTCGCCAAACCGCTCCAGGCCGAAGACGCTGGTGCCCTGCTGGCGAGACGGAGCGGCAGCCTGATCCTCTGCGGAATGACATGATCGCACTGCGCAATGGGAAAGTATCTCAGGACGGAATCGATGCCAGGAGCAAAAGCCGCATTTCTTCCCGCTGGATATGACGCGCAATCGTCTCTAACGATCGTTCGCGCGAGCAAATTTCGATGAATGCGATCGGATCCCAAATTCCTCGTGGGAGTAGCTTCGCGATCAGCTTGCGATCGACGTCTTTGGTTTCAAGGATCAGCCGCGCGGCCTCAGCCAGTTGCGTGAAGACGGGGTGGCGCGCCACGCGCCGAAACCAGTACAAAGCGTTCCCCGGGTCGGGTTCGCGGCGATGAGCGATGCCGTGCCAGTAAGCGGAAACGTTCGCCTCACCAAGATCG
>JAYVYS010000479.1:0-4291 GCA_043784005.1 Isosphaeraceae bacterium | reverse complement strand
AGAAGCTCACCGTCTCTCGTCTCCGACTTACAGCCCAGGTCTTCGAGCTTCCGGGCGAATTCGACCTGATCGCCCTTGACTCGAACCTCGAAGATCGGCCGCTCGGACCGCGTCAAGTCCTTGATCGCCCCTTCCGCAAGCAACTTGCCGCGTCCCAGTACGATCACATGGTCGCAAACCGCTTCGACATCCACCAGAAGATGGCTTGAAAACAGCAGGCTCATCCCCTTGTTCTTGCAAAGGTCGCGCGTCAGCTCCAAAATCTCGATCCGCCCGGCAGGGTCCATGCCGTTGGTCGGTTCGTCGAGGATGACGAGGCTCGGGTCATGAACGATCGCCGACGCGATCTTGAGCCGCTGCTTCATCCCGGTCGAATACGAATCGACTTTGCGGTAACGGGCTTCGCCAAGTCCGACATAATTGAGGACTTCATGAGACCGTTGTAATGCGTCGGTACGGCCCATCCCCGATAGCTCTCCTGCGTATGCGACGAACTCCACTCCTTCCACGCCGGGAAAGAGACTTTCGTCTTCGGGAACGAAGCCCACAAGCTGGCGGACCTGAAGCGGCTTGCGTTTGATGTCGAGACCCAGGACCTGACCCTCACCGGAGTCGATCCGAATCAGTCCGAGAATCGTGCGGATCATCGTCGTCTTGCCCGCGCCATTAGGTCCGAGCAACCCGACGGCTCCCTCCGGCGCCACGACGCTGAGATCGTTCAAAGCGGTGATTCGACCGTAGGTTTTGCGGATGTTCCTGAGATCGAACAGCATCGTGATCGTGATTCCGCCGGTATTCCCTATGCAAGCGTCGGATCTCATGGTGAGACAAGCGCCGACATGGACCTCACAGGACAACATGGTAATAGGACACAAACGATCCTACCACGGGTCAGAACGAATCGTCGCGGCGTTTGTTTGAAGTGCCCGAGGCCTGCTCCCGTTATCCCGGGGTTCCATGCCACGTACACACGATCGCTCCAACGCGGCATAAGCCGCCACGCTGCAATGGATGTTCAGATTGCGGTTGTGCCCGCGCGATGACCGGGTGAATAATAAAAGTCGCCGCCCGTTTGTGTACTTTCGCCCTCGCGACATGAATATTTCGCAGGGTTGTTACGAGACGCCATGGATTTCGCAAACATCAATGGATTGAGACTCCGACTTCGGGTCGACGAATTGATGGATCAGCCCGGTCTCGACCCGGCCGCACATGAACTGGCCTTGCAAGGTCTAGGCCGTATCAACGCCTTGAGCCGTAGTGATTCCATTGTCTGGCCACCGATCGCCCGGCTCGCGCGAACTTCGGCCCTAAAGGTCCGCGTGCTCGACCTCGCCTGCGGTGGTGGTGACGTGACATCGGCTCTGACGCTCCGATCGAAAAAGGCTGGGATGAATGTACACGTGGACGGCTGCGATGTCAGCGAGACCGCCGTCGCTCTCGCGAACCTCAGACCCGGCCTCGCTTCCTTCACCTGTCTCGATGTCCTCCGCGACCCACTTCCCGAAGGGTATGACGTCATCTGCTGCTCACTCTTTCTGCATCATTTGGAAGTGGAAGACGCTGTGACGCTGCTGGGCAAGATGGCCAGGGCCGCGCGTCGACTTGTGTTGGTCAACGACCTGGCGCGGAGTCGGTTTGGTTACGCGCTGGCATGGGCAGGGTGCCGATTGTTGAGCCGTTCGTACATCGTTCGACACGACGGTCCGGCTTCGGTGGCCGCCGCCTTCACACCCGCCGAGGCTCGTGATCTCGCCGCGCGCGCAGGGTTGATCGGTGCGACGGTGGAGCGGCGCTGGCCCGAGCGGTTTCTGTTGTCGTGGAGCAAGCCGTGACAACACATATCCAGACACTCGACCGCGCAGCTGAGGCTCCGTGGGACGCGATTGTTGTCGGCGCCGGTCCGGCAGGGTCATTGGCAGCACGAGAGATCGCGAAAAACGGTGGGAAAGTGCTGCTCGTTGAGCGCCGAGGATTCCCACGTTGGAAGGTCTGCGGCGCGTGCCTCAACGGCCGCGGCCTCGCCGTTCTCGACGCGGTCGGACTTGGTAACCTCGCCTCGCAACTCGATGCTATCCCGCTCAAGACCTTCGACCTCCGTCATCGTGGCCGATCCGCCCTCCTTCCTTTGCCGAGCGGCGTGGCACTGTCCCGAGCCCGAATGGACGCCGCGCTCACCGATGAGGCAAGGTTCGCCGGGGCGGAGGTTTATCTGGAGACTCAAGCGACCGTGCTTTCCGCCGGCCCGGAATTCCGCGACGTGAGTTTGACGCGAGACGGACGCACGATCAAAGTCTCCGCGCGTGTTGTGGTCGTCGCGGCGGGCCTTGGCCAACATTGTGTCGCGGACGAGCCCGATGTTCACGCCCCCGCCATCGAAGGCTCGCGCATGGGAGCGGGTTGCGAAGTCGAAGACCCCGATGGACAGCCTGAGCCTGGAACACTCGCGATGGCCGTTGGACGACACGGTTACGTCGGCCTGGTGCGCGTCGAGACGGGCAAGCTGAATATCGCGGCGGCATTTGATCGAGACTGGCTGCGCGGACTCGGCACTCCAGGCCTCGCGGCGGCGGCAATATTGGTCGAGGCAGGCTTTCCGGCGGTCGCGGGACTTGAAGATGCCGCATGGCAAGGGACCGTGGGACTGACCCGTCGCGTGCGGATCGCGGGCGCGAACCGGTTACTGCTCGTCGGGGACGCCATCGGCTATGTTGAGCCGTTCACGGGCGAAGGTATGGCATGGGCGCTCGCCTCGGGACAGGCCGTCGCCCCGGTTGCCCTGAAAGGAATCAGGCACTGGGACGCCACATTACCCGACGAATGGACCCGATTACACCGACGCTTGATCGGAAAACGCCAGCGAATTTGCCGGTCGCTGGCGGCAGTCTTGCGCCGGCCCACGCTGACGCGCCTGGCAATCGAAGCCCTGTCGAGACGTCCGGTGCTCGCTCGGCCGTTCGTCGATTATATGAATGCGACTCCTGTCGCTATGCATCGTCATTTATGATATAATTAATTTATACAAGTAAATATCTGTATAATCCTTTCAATAACAATAGTTTATCTTTTTGAACCTGCGGGGGATTTGAATTCGGATCGGCCAAGTCGGACGATATTTATAAGGAGATCACCGGATGGGTTTGGCGATTCTGGGTATCGGAACCTCGGTCCCATCGGACCCGATCAGTCAGTCGAGAGCCGCGGAGATGACAAGCGCGGTCTCCGGTCACACCGAAGCTGAGGCTGCCAAGCTCGCGATTCTCTACGGCCTCACGGGCGTCACGCGGCGACATGTCGCCATGCTCGACGATGACGAGGCCGTTCCGGGCCTCGTCTCCGGCTCCCCCGATGGGCCTTCAACGGCCTGGCGAATGAGCCGATACGAGGAAAAAGTCGGGCCGATGGCAAAACGCGCGGTGAGTGAGGCCCTCGCACGCTCGGGGATCGATGCTTCTCGCTTAACACATTTGATCACTGTTTCATGCACGGGATTCTCCGCCCCCGGGTTCGATCTGGGATTGATCCGCGACCTGAACTTGAGCCGATCGATTCAACGGACCCATGTCGGATTCATGGGGTGCCATGGAGCCCTTAACGGCTTACGCGTGGCCAGGGCGATCGCGGGAAGCGAACCCGGCTCGCGGATCTTGCTCTGCGCGGCCGAGTTGTGCAGCTTGCACTTCCGGTTCGGTGGTGACATGGGACAAACGGTTACCAACGCCCTCTTCGCCGACGGGGCCGCGGCGCTCGTCGGGGCTCCCGCGAACGAGGTCGTGGCGGGGACTTGGTCAGTCGTCGCCAACGGGTCGTATGTCATCCCGAATTCGCGCGAGGCCATGACCTGGCGGATCGGTGATCACGGTTTCGTGATGACCCTTTCAACCGAGGTTCCCAACCTCATCCGAAACCACCTCCTGGAATGGATGGAAGGCTGGCTCGCACAACAAGGCTTGAAGGTGCCCGATGTCGGCTCATGGGCCGTTCACCCCGGCGGCCCGCGCATCCTGGATGCCGTCCGCAGCACGCTCTCGCTGACAAAGGATGCGATGACCGACGCTCGCGAGGTGCTCTCGTGGTTCGGCAATATGTCCTCGCCGACGATCCTTCTGGTGATCGACAAGCTGATCCGTGGCGGCGCGAAACGCCCATGCGTCGCGCTCGGGTTCGGCCCCGGGCTCGCAATCGAAGCGGCGTTGATCTTGTAAGTCAGTTGTGGCACCGTGGTGAAGGTTCGCCCGTTGACCTCTCCTTGAAACATTGCTCCGGCGACCCATCAACGCGATGACGACGC
>JAYVYS010000478.1:0-4294 GCA_043784005.1 Isosphaeraceae bacterium | reverse complement strand
CGCCTTCCGGCGCGGTCTGGCGCGTTCCGCCTGTGGCGAAGATCGCCAGGACACCTCAGGGTGCCGCTCCCGTCGAACCCGCTCCCGTCCCCGCTGAGTGATTCGCGATCGGGCGTTCAAATACTAAGTTACCTCGACTTCAAGAGTTTCCTTGTCTTTTCCCGAGGATCGGATCGAACATGGTGACGCCGGGTCAAACGTATATCTGGGGCACCGGCCGGCGTAAGACCGCGGTCGCCCGCGTACGCATCAAGGAAGGCACGGGCAAGTTCCTTGTCAACCGCTTGGAATGCGACGCTTACTTTCCTCTTGAGATTCAGCGCAACGACGTTCGCGCTCCTTTGGTGGCCACCGAGATGGCTGGTCGCGTTGACGTATTCGTCAACGTGAATGGTAGCGGCAAGCACAGCCAGTCCGGCGCGGTCCTGTTGGGGCTCGCTCGAGCACTCAAAGAATTCCGCCCCGATCTTGAAGCTGCCCTCCGTGAAGGCGGGTATCTGACGCGCGACGCTCGGATGGTTGAGCGAAAGAAGTACGGGCACAAGAAAGCCCGTAAGAGCTTCCAGTTCTCCAAGCGTTGATCGAGATTCATACCACGTGACAACGACAGACATACGCCTTCCCCCTTGCCTCCAAAGCCTGGGTGGAAGGCTTTTTGTTGGCCCACGTGAGCCGGGCACGCTCCGCTCCATCGATCTTGAGGACGACACACTTTATCACGAACCGGTCATGTCGTTTTCGTAGCGCGGTGCTTGTACTTTGAGATCGATTTGTTACGGGTCAGCCGCTCGCTGGCGAAGGCCTGGAAGCATCGAGCTTGAACCGAACGTTCCGAATGGGTTTTTTTCAAAACAATGCGTTACAAAGAAGTGATCTCCTAATTAGGCTTTTTGGTAGCGTATGGACAGATTGCAATGTTGATTCTGGTCCGACGGAACTTCTAACGCCAATTAATACCGCCCTTTTTTTTAGGAACTGTTCCCGTTTCGAGACACGGGGAAGATTTATCGATTTGATGCTTGTAATGAAACCTCGGTATCGTTAACTTCTCTTTTGTTCGAGGCCAGGATGTTTGCTACCACGCCCTCAGATGCGACAAGATCACTTGTCATCAAGGTTAGGTAGCGAATCCGGTCTAACCGTATCGTTGTGACGGCAGAGGATGGCCGTTCCTTTTGCGAGGATGCAAACCTAGAGTGCAAATCCCCCCGGCCTCTATGCTTGGTGGGTTTGCGGTCCAGCGAATGAGGAGAGTTTGAAAATGCAGCTTCTCCGTTTGTCGCGATGCCTCCGGGCCGCAGGCCTGGCTTTGGTCATCGTCGCAGTTGGGACCACGCAGGCTTCGGCCGCGTTGGTTCTCTCAGGTAACACGCATCCGTTCGATACGGCCCCGGTTGTCCCTCCGCCCGTGAATGGCGCAGTCGCCTTCGCCGTGTACCAAAAGGTTGGTGGCACGTATGGCGACAGTACGGTCGACACCTTCGTCGCTACCGCGGGCGTTGGTGGGGCGTATGCCTATGTGTTTGACCTTATTAACCTGGGCAGCAGCCGTATCGTCAACTGGAACTTCGGCTATGACCAAACCGCCCTTGTGACTTCGGGTACAACCGCTGGTACGACCTTTAGTACCTTGGCTCCCGCGAATAACCTTTTCATCGTGCCCCCCAGCGTTGGCGGACCGACCGACTCCGCTCACCTTAACCCGCTTCCGTCTGGTGGTGGCCCGACCCCCGCATACGCGAGCGGAGGCATTACGCCTTTTGTTAGCGTGTTCTCGGGAGGTGCGTACACCGCGCTTTTCATCGGCACCGACCTCGCACCTGGTGCGATCTCATCGATCGTGTTCTACACATCGAACATCGCGCCGACCAATTTCACGGGTACGGGAATTCAATCGTTGCCCTCCTCAAACGCTCAGGGCACGATTCCTCTCGCCAGCCCCATTCCTGAACCGGCCACCGTTGCGATGTTCGCCACGGCCATTCCGTTTGGCATTCTGTATCTGAAGCGACGCAAGGCCGCCTCGACCGTCTGATTTGAACAATGCCACGGGCATTGCAATTCAACGCCATGACACGCCTTGATAAGGCGTGTCATGGCGTTTTTTTGTTTGTCTTTGAGACGACCCACAAGAAAAATGAGGGATGCCGGGTGGTGTGAACCGCATGGGGAATTCCCATCAATATCGCTTGCCCACCTGATTATTCGATCCGCCCGCAATCATGCGACGTCCGGTTATTTTCGAATCGAGTTGGATTCCAAAAGGATGACCCGTTCCGGTCACGCCTCGAATAGCTTGCGGAAGTGATCGAGATTGGACCGGCGACCGAGGACCACGATACTGTCCCCTTGAGCAAGCGGCGCTTCGCTTGGGGGCGGAAACTCGACTCGGCCATCGGCTCGCTTGATGGCGATCGCGATAATGCCCGTCCGGCGACCGATGTCGGCGTCGCGAAGGGTTTGACCGATCAGTAGGCTCCCGTCCCGGATCGGCACGTCGTCCATCTCGATTGCCAAGCTGGAGCGCTGGGTTACGAGTTCGACGAATTCGACGGCGGTGGGATTCGTGAGAAGCGACACGATTCTCTGCGCGCCGATCAGTGCGGGCAGGATGACGTGATCGGCTCCGGCCTGTTTCAGTTTCTTCTGTGTACTCGGCTGCTCGGCCCGTGCCACGATCTTTACCTCGGGGGCCATTTGCCGGGCCGTCAGGCAGATGTAGACGTTGGCGGCGTCGTTGGGCATCACCGTGACGAGGGTCTTGGCGCGCCCCAGCCCCGCGCTACTCAGGATTTTCTCTTCGGTCGCGTCGCCCGCAACGTAAAGGAAGCCCTTCCCTTCAATTTCCGGGACTTTGCCGGGGTTACTCTCAATGACGACGAAAGGGAACTCCGCATCGGTGAGTTCATCGCAGACCAAGGCACCCACTCGGCCATATCCGGCCACGACGATGTGCCCGGTAAGGTTTTCGATCTGGCTTCTCATCCGGCGATGTCCAAAAAGCGTCTGAATTTCGCCTTCGGCGAGAAACTGAATGAATCGGGCGAGAGTATACCCGACCGCGACCATTCCGAAGGTGATGATCAGCATCGTGTGGATACGTTCCCCGGTGCTCGCCATCGGCCGAACCTCGCCGAATCCCACGCCCGAGATCGTGATCACCACCATGTAGAGGGCGTCGAAGAGGCTCCAGCCCATCATGACATAGCCGACGATTCCCAAAATGACGACTACGGCCTCCGCCGCGATGCCCTGAAGGATGCCGATCACCGAGCGGCGTCGCCGGATCTCCAGGGGATCAAGAGAGTCGACCAGGGTTCCGCCAGGCGGCACTTGGAACCCTGCCCACCCGAAGGCACCAAGAATACCGAGACGCCACCATGGGGCCTCAGGTGTGCCGGTTGAGGGCCTTTGCCGAGGAGGCACGGGATTAACCTCGCCCGCGGAAGCGCTGATTGAACGCGACGGCGAGAACCACGACCGTCCCCAGCACCAGGCCCTCGACTTGCGTGCTGTCGATCCCTTGGGGTGCGAGTTGGCCGGTCGCTTTGATCACGATCTGGATCAAGACGAGCCCGAGGACGGTCCCTCGAATCGAGCCTACGCCCCCGGAGAGGCTGCAACCACCGACTACGGCCGCGGTGATCGCGATCAGCTCGTAGGATACCCCGAGCCTCGCGTCGGCCTGACCGCTTCGGCCTGTGAAGAGGATTCCGCCGAGCGATGCGAGCAAGCCCGAAAGGCCGTACGCGATCGCTTTGAGACGGCGGGTTGGCAATCCGCTGAGCCTCGCCGCGGTTTCGTTGCCCCCGAGCGCGAAGAGGTGTCGGCCCAGCACGGTGGCCCCCATCATGATGCTCATGGCGATCGCGACGGCGACGAAAATCGCGAGGGTCCACCAGGGGTTGTTACCAAGGACGCGAAACGTGGGATAGTTGGCGTTGACGGTTGAGTTTCCGCTGATGATGGACGCCAGGCTCCGTAACCCCGCCATGGTCGCGAGGGTGGCGATGAAAGGGGGGAGCCGTAATGAGTTGATCAGCGCGGCATGCAAAAGCCCGATCACCAATCCCATTGCGAGCGTGAGAGCGATGGCGAGAGCCACAATAGGTAGACTCGGCGCGATGGTCGGGGCTTCTCCATTGCGGAGCCACTGACGCAAGAGCTTCGCGCAGACCACCGATGAGAGAGCCACCACCGCGCCTATGGACAGGTCGATGCCGCCGGAAATGATCACGACCGCCACTCCAACGGCCAGGACGCCGAAAAGGGCGATCTGGTGGAGCATCGTCTG
>JAYVYS010000477.1:0-3803 GCA_043784005.1 Isosphaeraceae bacterium | reverse complement strand
AGCCTTCCGGCTTCCGGTTTTCTTTCGACGAGGTCGGAGCCTGTTCCTTGTCCGCAGGCGGCGTCAAATCCGCCCCTTGTCCCTTCGATGACTCATCCTTCGCGTGGCCCGGTTCGGATTTCGACACGTCACCGGCAGTCGATGCCTTGGCCTGTTCGTGCTTCCCGGCGGCGGGGACGGATTTTTGATCCCCGGCCTTATCGGGTTGAGGGTTCGCTCCCGATGCTTCCGGCTTTTCATTCTCGCTGGAGGTCTGTTTCGCATTCTTCGCCTGCGCTTCGTCGAGGTCCTTGCCAGCTCGGTTCAATCCTTGCTGGGCCGGTTCGAGATGATTCTCGCGGATTCTCGCGACCCCCGCTCGCATCTCTTCCATCTGCTTCTGGGCATCGGTGTTGGGAATCTTGAAGTTCTTGACGTTTTCGAGAAATCGGCCGATCTTCTGGTCGAGGCCGTCCGCCTTGTTGGTGACGCGGTTTCCGACCTGTTGCTGGATCATCTCGGCGTTTTTGAGATTCTCACGCGATTGGGGGTTGAGCCTGTCGGTCTTCTCAAGGGTCCGGATGGCCTCATCGACAGGGAGCCTGGCCTGATTCTCCATGGCGAGAATCCCTTCGATGTCCTCCTTGATCGCGCGTCTGGCGTCTTCACCTTGACGCTGGGCTTCCTCGTCGGTCACGATCCGGAGCCGTAACTCGCGGCTTTTGCCGAGGTTGGGGCCTTTGATCGTGTCGAAGTCGCGCGCGTCGGCGTGAAAGGTGATCACCGACCCCGCGGCGAGCTTCAAAGGCGCTAAATCCCAGGAGTGCTTCACCTCTTGATGTTTCACGGGTTTTGCGCCGGAATCCGTCGAATCCCAGAGGGGCAGCACGACTTCCTCGGAAGGCTCGGAGCCACCGGTCGCGACCTTGTAGACGAGCCTTGCCGATTGAATTCCGAAGTCGTCGTCCACGATGAACGCGACGGGCACGGTCGCCCCGGCGGGGACGTCGCGATCGTTCACAGGCTCATCGATCACGACCCGAGGCGCTTCATCCTTGAAAGGCCGAACGTCGTACTTGACCGGTTCGCGGCTCACGAAGCCTTCGGTATCGACGAGTTGGAGCCAGAACGGAGTCAACTCTTTCACCGGAAAGGCATAAGTAAACTTGCCACGAGGGCCATCGAGCGTCGCCGGCGCTTGTTTGGTGTCTGAGAAGAAAACCGCGGCCGATTTCAACGGCTTGGTCGCGAGGCCATCAATCTCGACCTTCGATCCTTCCACCGCACGCACCTGGGTCTTGCCGGGCGCGAGAGTCTGAGGTTCGAGCCGGGTGTACTCAGGTGCAACGACGCGAACGTTCATGTCCTTGACCGCGGGAGGAGGAACCACGGACACCCCGATGTCGCGAACCGATGTCGAATCGTCACCGGCGACGACCGAGAAGGTGAATGGCTTCTCGACGGCTTCGAGCCTGCCGTGGAAGGCGCCTCCATCGACGGGACGAAGGGGATCAGTCCGGGTCTCGCCATCTGCGAAGCGATAGGTCACGCGTGCGGAGATAGGAACACGGTCACCTTTGGCGACGGCCACCGCCAATGTGAACGGGTCTCCCTTGGCGATCTTTCGGGTCGTCCCTTGGTCGAGCAACGCAAGGTGGTTGGCCTGCGGCCACTGTTCGGCACCGAATGGCAGGAAGAGACGTCGAGCGGCGATCCCTGAGGATGTCCCGTCGAACACGACCATCGCGATCAACAACGCGATCGCGCCGGCTGCGAGTCCGAGTGCCCGATAGGCCGGACGTGGTTCGAGCGCCTGGCGAAAGTCGAGATTCTTTGTTTCTTCAAGAGTTTGACGGACGGTAGCGTCGCGCAGGACTTGAGAACCAAGATGCTCTTCATCGCCCGAGGCCTTGAGAAACTGGACGGAGCTGGTCAGCCGGTCGTTCAAGCCTGGCCAGCGTTCCTCGATCCGCAAGGCGATGTCGAGGTCCGCGAACCGAATGATGAGCGGAGTGATGACAAAACGAAAAACGAGCCAGGCCGCGAGTCCACCCAGCCCAAGTAGGAAGGTGAAGCGGACTCCCGAATCAAGATGAATTAGCCAGTCGGCAAGCCCCGCGAGTGCGACCAAAGGAAGCACGAGACCGACCACCCATCCCAGGCCATGCAAGGCGAGAAGCCCTCGCACTCGGGCGCGAAAACTTGCGATCCGCGTCTCAAGCTGCTGGATCTCCACCGCGGCCTCCCGCCGGCACCCGGCCGGCCTCCGCGGTAGCAGGGTGGGACCCCTTTCGACCGCGGCATGAAACAATCGATCGGATGTGTAAACGAAATTATACCATTTGCTTACGTTTTCTCAACAGCCATTCCGCCGTGATCAAGGTCAGGAACATCCCGAGGAGCGGCCAGGTGTTCCAGAGCGGGATCGGCGGGTCCGTATCAAGAGGGACCTTCTCGGGTTTAGGTAGGTCCGTGAGCAGTGTCCCGACCGTCAATGGAGTATAGAACTTGCCACCGGAGAGGCTCGCCGAGCGGATCAGTTCCGGCTCGTTCATCTCAACATGCTCCAGCTCATTAGCCGGGGCATCGACCCGAAATTGAGCCATCGGCACGGGGCCTTCCAACACCGGCGGAGGCAGCAGCCGGATCGCATACTCTCCTTCCGACGCTTGCGGTAGGGCGCCCTCGAAGATATTTTTCGCTGATGGCGTTGATTTCAGCGTGATTTTCCGAGGCCCCGCCCCTTTTTTCTCGACCTCCACGACCACCTCACCAGAAACGGGCGCGATGCCGGGGTTCGGAAAGCGAACGCGGATCTGTACGGGTTGGTTGCGCTGATAGCGACGACGATCGGTCTGAATTTCGGCCTGACGCTGGCCTGCGAGTTTAGAGCGCGCGAGAAACCGAATCGTTTGGATCCAGAACCGGCCGAAGTAACGGTCTCCCGCGCGAAACCTCCAGCGCCAGGTGTCATCTACGGCATTGAACATTGACTTGCCTGCGCCAACAAACTGATAAACGAAAATCGGCAATTTGCCATCGGACCCGTTCTGAGCGGGATGTTCCGCCAGCACGAGTGCGGCGGGTTTCTTGCGAGGGGCCTCGAAATACCAGAAAAGCTCGGGGAGATTCTCCCAGACCTGAGCACTCTCGGCCGCATCGTCGCCGAACCTGAAGATCGGATTCGTTCGCCCTTCCGTGGTGAGTGTGGGCCGAAAGGAAGCGACGCCGCCGCCAATCGCCGACGGATTCCTTGCGTCGCCAAGTTCGATCGGCAAGAGCAATTCAAGAGGCGTGTTTCGGTAGGAGAGCGGGTTGAAATTCTCTCCTGCCATGAAGAGAATGCCGCCACCTTTCTCGGTCACGAATTCCGCGAGATTTTTTTGCTGCGACGCACTCAAAAAGCTTGGATCGGCATCACCCAATAGAACGACGTCGTACGCGAAAAGCTCGTCTTTCGAAGTCGGAAACGTAGGCAATGCGGAGCGATCCTGGTCGCTATACTCCGGGTCGGAGGTCAAGAGAACGACGTTCAGGTCGATGGTTTCTTCGCGTTCGAGATAGTTTTTAAGATATCGGTATTCATAGCGCGGTTCGCTGTCAGCGAGAAGAACCTTGAGCTTTTCCTTACGAACGTTGATGGTACGCTCAATGCGATTATTCTCGGATTGAAGCTCGCGGGGACGCGGCTCGACCTCAAGTGTGTAAATCACCTCACCCGTTTGCTTGGGCCGGTGACGAAGCTCGACCCTGGCCGGCTGACCATCAGGCGGCGCTTTGATTCGGATGGTCTCGATTTCGCGCGTGCTTGCGGGGTCGGGAGT
>JAYVYS010000476.1:0-19161 GCA_043784005.1 Isosphaeraceae bacterium | reverse complement strand
AAGGACGGCATCAAGGCCGCGATGGTCAAGAATGGACTGGAGTTCTCAAACGTCAATGCGTTCATGATGAACGCGATCGCCGATCATCGTCAGCCGTATTGGTATCCGTCGTTCATCGACCCCGAGCCGAATTACCGGCAGGTCCGGATCGATCATACGCGCCGTGCGCTGACGCTTTGCAAAGAACTGGGTGCACCTCATATCACGACCGAGCCTGGAGGGCCAATTGCGGAGGGTCAGACGCGGCAACAGGCGATCGACTTATTCGTGGAAGTGCTCAAACCTCTGGCCGAGCACGCTCATCAAGAAGGTGTGTTGCTTCTTATCGAGCCGGAGCCGGGGCTCCTTCTGGAAACCACCGATCAGTATCTGGAAGTGGCCGATCGGGTTGATTCCCCGTCGATTGGCTTGAATTTCGACGTCGGCCATGCGTTTTGCGTGTCGGAAGACATCCCGTTCGCCATCAAGAAACTCGGGGCTCAGATCAAGCACTTCCACGTCGAGGATATCTCGGCAGAACGGGTGCATCACCACCTCATTCCAGGGACCGGCGTGATTGATTTCCCCGAGGTCTTTGACGCCATCCAATCGATAGCCTATCACGGTTGGGTGACGGTAGAGCTTTATCCGTTTGTCGACGATCCCGACGCCGCCGCCCGAGAGGCGTTGCGCGTCCTATCGCCGCTGCTTCCCTCCATGGCTAATGTGTCAATTGGCCGATGACCTTGAAGGCCTACCTCCAACTCGTCCGCTTTCCCAACGTGTTCACCGCCGCAGCCGACAGCCTGGCAGGCTGGCTTTTGGTGCGGGGCACGCTTGAGGAACCGGGAATCTGGCTCCCCCTGGTTCTGGCCTCCGCCTGCACGTACGCTGGTGGGATCGCGCTCAACGACGTGTTAGACATCGCGATCGATCGCGCCGAGCGACCGACTCGGCCGCTTCCTTCCGGACGTGTTTCCATCAAGGTTGCGCGCCGGCTTGCGGGCGGGTTGATCGCGGCGGGGCTCGTGTTGTCGGCGGTCCCGGGAATCCGCAACGCCTTGCTCGTCGAAATCGGACTTATCTTATGCGTCTTGCTCTATGATTTCGGGCTTAAACGCTCAGCGTTCGGCCCCGAGTTGATGGGAACGTGTCGTGGACTGAACCTGTTGCTTGGCCTTTGCGGAGGCGAGATGATGGGAGGACCGTGGTTCTGGCTCGCGGCCTGCTGCTACGGCCTCTTCGTAACGGGAATCACCTGGATCAGCCGCTCCGAGGTCTATGCGAATTCTCGAACGAATCTGTTCCTGGGAGTCATGCTCCAGAATCTGGCGATCGGGGGCATGATCCTCGTGGCTTTTTGGAACGCCATGAATCGGTGGACAAATCTGGGCGGAATTGCCGTTCTCCTCGTCATCGCGGGACTGGTCGCTCGAAAGACGATCGCCGCGTTCCAGGCACCTTCTCCAGGCTTGATCCAGGCCTCGATCAAGACGGCGATCCTGTCTCTCGTCGGGTTGCACGTCGGGCTCTTGCTCGCGGTTCAAGGACCGTTCGCCGCGCTCGCGGTCGGGCTTCTTTGGCTCCCGGCGGCTTTCACGGGGCGTTGGATCTATTCGACTTGAAACGGAACCCTTCCGATGCTCCTCGGTTACAACACGAACGGTCTGGCCCACCATCGCCTGTGCGATGCCATCGATTTGCTGGCCGCGGAAGGCTACCGCAGTGTGGCGTTAACGCTCGATGCGGGTGCGCTGGACCCCTACGCAGACGCGACGGATCTCGACCGCCAAGTACGCGACGTCCGACTCACGCTCGACAATCACGGTCTTTCGAGGGTTGTCGAGACCGGTGCCCGCTACTTGCTGAATCCTCGCAAAAAGCACGACCCGACCCTCGTGGACCTCGATCCCGCGCGTCGCGAAGTTCGAGTTGATTTTCTTCAACGCGCCGTTGAGCTGGCCGTTCGTCTCGACGCGCCGCTGATTTCGATCTGGTCGGGCATCTTGCCCGATGAGGCTCCCGAAGACATCGCCATGGAACGGCTCGTTGATGGCCTCATCACGTTGTTGAGGTTTGCGGAGCCCCGAGGCGTGACGATCGCTTTCGAGCCTGAGCCGGGAATGTTCATTGATTCGCTTGCCCGCTTCGCCCGACTCGACGAGCGCGTGAATCACCCGCTCTTTCAACTCACCATCGACATCGGGCACGTTCACTGCCTGGAAAAAGGCCCGATTAGTCCTTACCTTCGTCATTGGGCCGTTCGGATCGCGAACATACATGTCGAGGACATGGTTCGCGGCGTACACGATCACCTGATGTTTGGCGAAGGGACCATCGACTTCAACGAAGCTCTCGGCACACTCGCGGAGGTGGGATACACCGGCGGGATTCATGTGGAGTTGAGCCGACACAGTCATTGCGCCGTGGAAGCCGTCCAGAAATCGGCCGCGTTTCTTAGGCCTTGGACGCAATCCGGTTGCTTGACGCCGGACTGAACCCCTTCTAACATGCCCGATCAGGTCGTTAAATTCCGGCAGGGGGGAATAAGATGCGGCAATCGCTTGCGTTTGCATCGATGGCTCTTTGGCTCACCTTGGTCCAAGGGTGCGGCGGAGGTGCAGACACCGGTGGCGGCGCTGTTCCTTCCTCGACAACGAATGAGCGTGCTCCTTCAAGAGTCCATCTCGTTGGCTTCGATGTGAGTGAACCCCTGCTTAACGCACTGAGATCAAGAAAACTTTCGGGCGTGATCGTTCAGGACCCATTCGCGATGGGTGAACTCGGTGTCAAAACTCTGGTGGACCATCTCGAGGGGAAGAAAGTCGAAGCGTCATGCGACACGGGTGAAACCCTTGTCACGCCTGACAACCTTAATGATCCTAAAGTCGCCACGCTCTTGAAACCGCCGAAGACGGCGAATGCAAACGACAGTCCCTCTGGTGCCAAGAAGAAAAAGTGGAAGTTGTTCGTGATTCCGAAAGGGACCACTCACGAGTTCTGGCAAACGATCCATGCGGGAGCATTGAAGGCCGCGAACGACCTCGGGAATGTCGAAATTGTCTGGCAAGGGCCGGAAAAGGAAGACGATCGTGTCCAACAAATCCAGCTCGTCCAGACAGCCGCAGCCAGCGGAGTTGACGGCATAGTGCTCGCGCCTCTTGATTCGAAGGCCCTCGTCAAGCCTGTCGAAGAGGCGATCGCGAAGAACATCCCGGTCGTGATTATCGACTCGGGACTCGAGTCCAAGAAGCCGATCAGCCACATCGCCACCAACAACTTTAATGGTGGAGTAATGGCCGCCAGGCGACTGGGGGAACTCTTGAATGGGGAAGGGAAAATCATCCTCCTGCGTTATGCCGTGGGATCGGAAAGCACAGAGCAGCGGGAGCGCGGATTCACCGAGACGATCGCCAAGGAGTTTCCGAATATCACTTACCTTTCGAAGATGGAATACGCCGGGGCGACCCCCGACTCGGCGCAGCAAAAATCGCAGAGCCTAATCTCCCAGTTTCGCGGTAAGTTGAATGGAGTCTTCTGTCCCAACGAGTCGAGCACGCTGGGAATGCTTCGTGCGCTGGACGCCGCCGGCATGCTTTCGGGCGGACCTTGACGTGAGCGAGGGTTCGCTCCAGGTCCGCGACATCGTCAAGTCGTTCGGCGCGAGCCGGGCACTCAACGGTGTGACTTTCGAGTTGACTCCGGGCGAAGTTCACGCCATCGTCGGAGAAAACGGCGCGGGCAAGAGCACCCTCATGAAGGTTGTCAGCGGCGCGATCCGTGCCGACGGCGGCTCGATGACACTCTCGGGAATCTCCTACGACCCGCGATCCGCTCGGGAGGCGAAGCAGCGCGGGGTCGCCATGATCTACCAAGAGCTGGCGCTCGCACCTCATCTCTCGGTCGAGGCAAATGTAATGCTCGGCCAGGAGTACACCCGACTCGGTGTCGTTCGACGGCACACACACCGCGAACTCGTCTGCGCGGCGCTGAGCCTCCTCGACCATTCCGAGCTGAAACTCAATGCACCTGTTCATACTTTGGGAGTAGCCGCCCGGCAACTCGTTGAGATCGCGCGCGCGCTCGTGTCCGATGCCCGCGTCATCATCTTTGATGAGCCGACAAGTTCACTTACCGAGCACGATTCCGCGCGCTTGTTTGGTGTAATCCGAAAGCTCCGAGCAAAAGGGCTCTCGATCGTTTACATCAGCCATTTCCTCGAAGAAGTCCGCGCGATTGCCGATCGATACACAGTGTTGCGCGACGGTCGAACGGTCGCCACCGGTTCGATCGCCGATACCGACCAAAGAACCTTGATCCGTCACATGGTGGGTCGCGTCCTCGAAGAAATCTATCCAAAGATCCCTCACGCGCCAGGCGAAACGATCCTTGAGGTCTCCGCACTTCAGACGCGGCACTCCTTCTCCATGCGGGCCGATCTGAGTGTCCGGCGTGGCGAGATTCTCGGGATTGCCGGCCTGATCGGGGCGGGCAGGACTGAGCTGATCCGCGCGATCTTCGGGCTTGATCGCGTGATCTCGGGACGGGTCATCGTGAAAGGTGACGAAAACACCTCCGCCACGCCCCGACAGAGAATTCGTCAGGGACTAGGGTTTCTGAGTGAGGATCGCAAGGAAGAAGGTCTCGCCCTGAGTCGCTCGATCGAAGACAACCTCACCTACCCCGCGCTTGGTCGACATGCGCGTTGGGGCTGGCTGAACCTAAGAGAACGTCGGCGGGACGTAGGCCATTTTCTCAAGCAGGTCAACGTGCGCTGTCAGGGGCCCGGGCAATCCGTCGGGAACCTTTCCGGTGGAAATCAGCAGAAAATCGCGATGGCGAGGCTTCTCCATCAGGGTGCGGATGTTCTGTTGCTCGACGACCCGACCCGAGGCATCGACGTTGGTTCCAAGGCCGAGATTTATCGGATCATCGGGGAACTGGCCGCAAAGGGGGTCGCGGTCGTCATGGTTAGTTCGTCTTTGCCCGAATTGTTTGGAGTCTGTGATCGACTGGCCGTGATGTGTCGTGGAACATTGAGCGCGGCCAAACCGATCACGGAGTGGAATCAACATTCCGTGATGGACTCGGCCACCGCGGGCTGAAACGAAGGAGGAGACGTTGCGGAATCGTGTCGTGGGATCGATCGCGCGGGCCTTGACGGTTCTGGGTCCGTTCCTCGGTTTGTTGGCCACGATCGGGTTGTTCGCGTTCCTCACGCGCGAATCCGGCCAATTCCTGACGGTCTACAATGGGAGGATGATCGCGGTTCAAACCGTGATCGTCGCGACCGCCGCGCTCGGGATGACGTTGATTATGATCGCGGGGGGCATCGACCTTTCCGTCGGTTCAGTGATCGCCCTGGTTTGCGTCGTGATCGCGCGGGCGGCCCGAGGCTCGGAGATCGCGTTTCCAGGATTTCTAGGAGGAGGAACTCTCACGCTTCCGGTCGTTCCTCTGATCGGCGCCCTTTTGCTGGGAGTTGTCGTGGGAGGCCTCGCCGGGCTGGCCAACGGCTTACTGATCTCCAGGCTTCGGGTTGTGCCGTTTATCATCACTCTGGGTAGCATGAAGATCTACCGAGGATTCGCAAAGTGGCTTTCCAATAGCACCCCCGTTTACATGCCGCAAGAAGCCCAAACGTGGTGGTTTGGCTCGGCCCTTTCCCTCGTGCCGAGGCCAGCTTGGTTAATCCTCGCACCCGGAGTTTGGATCGTGGTTGGGTTGAGCCTTTCGCTCGCTCTGGTGCTGCACTACACCTTGTTCGGTCGCTATCTTTATGCGATCGGTTCGAACGAATCGACGGCCAGGCTCTGCGGGGTAGACGTTTCTCGCGTGAAGTTGGCGGTTTATGGTTTGGCGGGACTCCTTTTCGGTCTCGCGGGAGTCTTCCAGTTCATCACGCTCGACGGAACAGGCGATCCCACCACCGCCGACGGATTGGAACTTCAGGTCATCGCCGCGGTGGTGATCGGAGGCGCAAGCCTCAGCGGTGGAGAAGGGACGATCCTCGGCACATTAATCGGCTGCCTGATCATGGCGGTCTTGAGCAACGGCTGCTTCCTCGCCGGAATCCCGAACGCGATCCGTGACATCATCATCGGCGCGATCATCATCGCCGCCGTGACCCTGGACCGCTTTCGACGGCTTCGGCTTGCCTAACTGCGCTCATGTCTTCAAAACAAGGTCGCTTTCCGGCTCAATCCTGCTCGCTTCGATCGCGCGCTTGAAACCAACGCTGTGCGCCCACTACAATGATCTATCTCGGGGTCCGAATGAAGCTAACCCCTTCACATTGCCTCGATTTGTCATGCGAGGTCAGGTGGGTTCATTTTGGCCATAATGCGGCCGCCCCTGAGCCTTCTTTCCTTTTCAAGGGGGACAGGGACGGGAATGTCTACCGCCGGTGAGCGAGTTACGCAGTTGCTCGACGAGTTCCGTCGTTCGCGCGACGTGATGGTCGGTGAGCTTGGAAAAGTCGTCATCGGCCAGCGCGATGTGATCGAGCTGATCCTCGCGGCGGTCTTCACAAGGGGGCATGTGCTCCTGGTTGGTGTTCCGGGCCTGGCCAAAACCTTGATGGTCAGCTCCGTCGCGAAAATTCTCGACATCAACTTCAAGCGAATCCAGTTCACCCCAGACCTCATGCCGTCGGATATTACGGGCACGAACGTGCTTGAAGAATCGGATGGGGGCCGCCGCAGCTTTCGGTTCGTTCAGGGACCGCTTTTCACGAATATTCTGCTTGCCGACGAGATCAACCGAACGCCCCCGAAGACGCAGGCCGCACTGCTCGAAGCCATGCAAGAGCGACAGGTCACCAATGGCCAGGAAACCTACCCGCTGCCCGACCCCTTTTTCGTAATCGCCACTCAAAACCCGATCGAGCAAGAAGGGACGTATCCCTTACCGGAAGCACAGCTCGACCGGTTCATGTTCGAGGTTCAGATCGGATATCCTTCCCTCGACGAGGAGGAAAAGATCCTCACCACGACGACCAAAGGTGAGATGGCCGAGCTGAACAAAGTTTTGAAGGGTCAGGCGATCGTCAACCTTCAAAAACTGGTGAACTCGGTGCCGGTGTCGGACTATACAGTGAAATACGTCGCTCGGCTTGTCCGAGCGACACGTCCTGGTGACCCGCTCTCTCCGCAATTCATCAAGGATCTTGTGGACTACGGCGCAGGCCCGCGAGCCGGTCAAAACCTGATCCGGGGGGGGAAGGCCATGGCTGCGATGGACGGCCGGTTTAGCGTTTCACTCGACGATATTCGCAAGGTCGCGATTCCTGTCCTCAGGCACCGGATCAGCACCAATTTCCAGGCACAGGCTGAAGGGCAGACAACCGAAACCCTGATCAAGCGGTTGCTTGCCGAAGTCCGTGAGCCGGAAGTTCCCAAGTACGGTCGTGGGGGGGCTTGAGAATACTATTCAGGTTTCAAGCAACTCGAAAACCGTCACAATCACATCACCGGGGCCGGGCTGGAAAAGCAGGGCGATTTCATTCTGCGAGAACGAGCAAAAAACGTGATCGGGTAGGCCAAATGAGAGAGGCGAACATCGAGACATCCATTTCCGATTACTGTTTTTCATCTCGAAGCTCCACTCTCGAATCTGTCGATTCGCTTTGGGTAGTGCGACCGAAACGGCTCTATCCAGAATAGGATGACGCCTTGGCAGCCAGCCCAGAAAAGTACCTGAAACCTGAGGTGATCCAGCAGGTCGCCCGCCTCGATCTGCGCGCGAAATTCATCGTCGAGGGCTTCATTTCCGGGCTGCACTCCAGCCCGTTTCAGGGGTTTTCCGTCGAGTTTTCCGAGCATCGCAAATACACACCTGGCGATAACATCGGGAACATTGACTGGAACGTTTACGCGAAGACCGACCGTTATTACACCAAGAAGTTTCAGGCCGAGACCAACCTCACCGGTTATCTGGTCATGGACCTCTCAGGATCGATGGGTTACACCTACCGCCAAGAGCTGACCAAGTTCGAGTACGGTCTTAGCCTTGCCGCGGCGCTCAGTTATCTGATGATCCACCAGCAAGATCCCGTCGGCCTGATCGCCTTTGACAAAGAGGTTTGTCAAAGTCTTCCCCCCAAAAGTCGTCGGTCCCAACTCGCGAACATCCTGGCATTGCTCTCTAAGCTTCGCCCCGAGGGGAAGACCGCGATTGCCAAAAGCCTCCATCAAGTGGCCAACATGATCCGGCACCGAAGCCTCGTCATGCTTTTCAGTGACCTACTTGACGATTTTGAACCGATCAAGAAAGCACTCCATCGACTTCGCTTCACCGGGCACGACGTCATTATTTTTCATATACTGGACGAGGCTGAGGCACTGTTCCCTTTCGAGGGAATGCTGCAACTGGAGGATAACGAATCCACCGAGACGCTACTCGTTGATGCCGAGGGCATCAAGGCGGATTATCTGGAAGAAGTCGCTGAGTTTCGAGAATCGTACCGGAAGGAGTGCCATCAAGCGCGGATTGATTATGTCCCGCTGCATACGGGCATGCCGTTCGATAAGGCGTTGATGAGTTATCTGCTGAGCCGGCAAGCACGGGGCTGAATTGTCTTTGACGGTCGACTGGTTTTAGAGGCTCTCATGGACATTTCTCTAATCAACGCGGGCATGGCGGCGGGAGCGGGCCTGGCCGCCTTGCCGGTGATCTTACACCTCTTTATGCGACCTACGCCGAAACAAATCATTTTTCCCGCGTTGCGTCTGATTCGCGAGCGTCAGAAACGATCGAAGAAGCGGCTCAAGGTCAAGAACTGGCTACTCTTGATCGCACGAATGTTGCTGCTGGCCCTGATGGCCCTGGCGCTGGCGAGGCCATCAATCATGGCGGAGAAGATGATTGGCGATAAGGAAGTTCCCACCGCGATCGGCCTTATTTTCGATACGAGCCTCTCGATGGCCTTCACACAGCAAGACAAGACCCGGCTCGATGAGGCCAAGGCACAAGCATACGATGTCTTAAAAAAGACTCCGTCGTCGAGCGTGATTTACGTCGTTGATTCCGCTGAGCCGACTTTACCCGCGCCGCTCTCGCCCGATGCGGCCCGAAAACGCATCGAGGCGCTCTCCCTTCGCGCTGCGAACCGAACGTTGAACGCGGCGGTCGGCCAGGTCTACACGGCCCTCGCCGAGGCGGATAAACCGCGCCATGAGGTCTACGTGCTTACCGATCTCGCCCGATCGGCCTGGGACGTGGATCGGCCCGCGGAAGGGCTGGACAAGGCGGAAAAAGTCAAGTCGGGGGTTAAAACCTATATTCTCAGACTCACGCCCGATGACGTCCGTGACGTTTCGGTGGTGGAGGCGAAGCCAGCGACCGACGCTGTCACCGAAGGCGAACCCGTCGAGATCCACGCGAAATTCCGGTCGGTCGGACCAGCGACCACACGCGTCGCGGAACTCTGGATCGATGGCGAACCTCGCGACAAGAAACCGATCGAGCTCGCCGCCGATGGCGAACTGGAACTCCGATTTTCCGTGCCTAAAGTCAATGCGAGCGCTACGATACACCAAGGGGAGGTTCGTCTCACGGGAACGTCAGATCCCCTCGGTTTTAATGACAATCGCTTTTTCACGTTCTCTGTGAAACCCGCTGTTAATGTCATGATCGTCTCAGATCTTGAGATTGACGGCGAATTTATCGCCAAAGCCGTGGACCCCACGTCTCCGACTTCCGGACAAAGCACCGTGCGCCCTTTTCAGGCGGAGTGGATTCCCACCAGCAAATTCCTCGACAAATCCACCAACCTGAGCAAGCGGTTTCGCGTCGTGTACCTCAACAACGTCCGATCCTTGACCGACGCGGAATGGCAGCGGTTGAGCGGATTTGTCCAGGATGGCGGTGGTCTCGTGATCGGGCTCGGAGGGCGTTGCAATCCCGAGAGCTACCAGTCGGCCACTGCGGTTCAGCTCCTCCCGGCGACTGTCGAAAAACAGGTGGGTGACCCCAAGAAGCCCACCAACTTCGGGCTCATCGCCGACTTCACACATCCGCTGTTCAACCGCTTCGCTCGCGAGTTGAACGATGCGCTAACCCCAGTCCCGATCTACAAATATTGGTCGGTCACGCCGCACGAGGGCTCTCGCACACTGTTGGACTACGCGGATAAGGCCCCCGCGCTCCTTGAGCGGGTCTTCAAGGGTGCCCGATCCGGACGGGTTTTGCTCTGGACGACTCCACTTTCTCGAATGCCCGAGGTGGCCGCGAATTCGACGAGCGTGTCATGGAACGAGTTACCGATCCTGAATTGGTCAGGATGGTATCTGATGCGACAGTCGGCCACTTACCTCGCGGGGTCCGCCGAAGAGAGCCTTACCTACGATGCTGGCAGGGATGTCCTCCTTACGCTCGACCCGACGAGGCGAGTGAAGACCTATCTCGTTCAAGACCCGGCGAAGAAAACGAGCGACTTGCTTAAGCCTCCCGCGAATAGCGACTCCCTGGTCGTGGTCTCTCCTCAACAACTCGGCAACTGGACGGTTAGAGGGCAGGGGAGTGCGGGGAATGAAGAGACCTTCGGCTTCAGCATCAATCCTCCAGCGGCGGAATCTCAATTCGTCCCGCTCGAAACGAAGGATCTCGACATTCTCTTCGGCGGTCCCAAGAAATATAAGTTGATCCGAAATCCAAGCGACAGAGAAACCGTTGTGGGGATCGAGCATATTGGTCAGGAACTCTTCCCGTGGCTCATGGCATTGATTCTGCTCATTGTTTGTCTTGAAGGTGTGCTGGCAAATCGCTTTTACCGCGAGTCGGGGACGCACGCGGCCACTCCCCAGCCCGCTTGATCACGAAGAGGTTGTGAGGGGTATCTTTCGCCAGATCGAGAGCGTTCCCAATGGTCAGCGTGTCTTTCAACCCGATCGGTAACTGGTTCATCGTGGCCAGTTTCGCCCTGATCGTGACCTTTCTCACCCTTTGGGCGTACTCGCTGCGGATGCGGAACACTCAAGGACGCTGGCGATGGGTTGCTCTTGGGCTCAGGTTGGCGGCGGTCTTGCTTTGCGTCCTTGGTTCTCTGCGCCCTTCGGTCGTTTTTCAGGAGAAGAAAAAGCTCCCTGCCACTCTCGTCTTCCTCGTCGACGATTCGTCGAGTATGACGATCGCCGACGAGGTGGGAGGTCAGAAGCGATGGACACTGGCTCGCAAGGCAATCGACGAAGCGCGAGTCGCGGTCGCGAAGCTCGGCGAAGGGCTGACGGTCAAATATTATCGCTTTGATTCGACGCTCCGCGACGACCCTGAAAAGGATGTTAAAGATCCCGAAGGCCGGGAGACCGCGATCGGAGCGGCGATGCAGGAGACGGCGAGGCGTGAGAGCGGCAGCCGCATCGCTTCCATCATCGTGCTTTCCGACGGCAACAATAACGGCGGCGTCGCCCCGTTGGTCGCGGCCCGCCAGTTGAAGACCCAGCAAATCCCCGTCGTCACGGTCGCCTTTGGCGGTGAGAACGCAGGGTCCAAATCGAAAGACATCGCGGTACGTGACCTTACGACGAGTCCCACGGTCTTCGTGAAAAATCAGCTTCAGATCCGGGGTTCGTTGTTAGTTCGTGGATTCGCCGGCCAGACCATCGACGTTGAGATGATGGTCGAGGACAAAACGGAGCCCGTCGCGGTCAAACAGATCAAGATTCCGGAAGGGGTCGAAGTGATCCCGATCTCCGGGCTCTCTTATGCCTTTCCCACCGCGGGTGAAAAGCGGGTCACGTTGCGAGTGAAGCTCAAAGAGGGAGAGTTGATCCCGACCAATAACCAGATTAGCACCTATGTGAGTGTACTCAAGGGGGGTCTGAACGTCCTATTTGTGCAGGGACCGCATTCGCCTTGGGAGCAGAAATTCTGGATGGATTCCGTCGCGACCTCGCCTGATATCCAGGCCGATCTCAAGATCCTTCGTACCCCCGCCAAGCCCGGCGGTGTGGGTGAACTTCCCAATGAACTGTTCGTTTCCGGCCGTTATGACGTCTACGTCTTGAGCGACCTCGCCGCGAACTTCCTGACGCCCGACCAGCAGGCTCTTCTCTCCCGGACGGTTGCGAAAGGAGCTGGCCTTATCATGCTCGGAGGACTTTCGAGCTTTGGCCCGGGTGGCTGGGGATCGACGGAGCTTGCGAATGTTCTCCCGACGAAGATGAGAACAACGGATGGTCAAGTCGAGCCTGAGGGGGGCATCAAATTCGTTCCCAATACCCGCGGCCTTGACGCGTATCTGCTTCAAATCGGCTCGAATCGTGAGGAAAGTCTCAGAATCTGGAACGAGCTTCCCTCGCTGCCGGGAGTCAATCAACTCGGTGAGCCGAAACCCGCCGCCCTTATCTTTGGCCAGGCCCCGGGCAACCCCGGCGAGCCAATCATGCTTGGGATGGACGGGATCGGTCGAGTGTTGGCGTTTGGAGGAGAAACCTGGGTCTGGGCGCGGAGTTTCAACGGGGAAGGCCCCGTCGCTCATAAAAAATTCTGGAGGCAGGTGATTTTCTGGCTCGCACACAAGGAAGACAAGGGGGACAACGAGATCAAGTTGAACCTCGCGACACGCCGTATCTCGGTCGGTCAGAAGCTCGAACTTGGCGTGACCTCGCGCGATGCTAAAGGGGCGTCGATCTCTGGCCTCAAGTACGACACGAAGGTCGAGCGCGATGACCAATCTGACCCGAAATACTCCGAACGGGTTGACCTTTTCAACAAGGGTGAGGATGCACGAGGCACGTTCTTCGCAAACCAGGCTCCGCCGGGAAACTATCGCGTCTCGGTCGTCGCGAGCAAAGATGGCAAGGAAGTCGGCAGGGATAGTGCCCGGTTCTTTCTCTACCAGGACGATCGGGAACTTGAGAATCCGGCCGCCGACCGCGCCTTGCTCCGACAGATCGCGGAAACAACCGGGGGCGAGTCCATCACGCCAGAGCAGCTCCCCAAATATCTTCAGTCCTTGAAGGGGAAAGTTTTCACGGAATCGTTAAGCCAGACCGAGAAAAGACTCTGGGACAACTGGCCGTTTCTTATGCTCTTCGCCACGCTCCTCACAATGGAATGGTGGTTGCGGAAACGGCACGGCTGGGTTTGAAACACAGGTTCCCAGCGAACCAGGCCAAAACTGAAACTAGGCTTACGAAGAGGCCAAGGGTTAGCCCCGGCGGTCGATAACAGAGCGTCACCTGATGTGTTCCCTTTGACCTGATCGCGACAACTTGTTGGCAGTGGTTTCCCTGGAAGACTTTTTCGGGTTGTCCATTAACGGTAGCTGACCAACCCGGCATCCAGGTATTGGCGACCACCAGATAACCCGGGGCCGACGTTTCGATGCAAATAAATATGTTTTCGCCTTCATTTTTTAGCCAGGTCGCCGGAGTGAAGGCTTGACCGCCGACGGCTCCCGGAATCTTTTCATCCAGAACCACAGTCGCACGCGGATCGACCGTTGCCAGCCAGAGTAATGTGTGCCTCTCATCGGCGGCTCTAATAAGGGCGCGAGGGACGACATAGGCTTTGGGAAGCGCGGAGAGGTTTCGCCAAACCTGGAACGATCGGCTCTCCGGGTGAGTCGCCTCCATCAAGGAGAGGTCATCCCATGGAACCACTCGGTTCGTGATAAACGCATCGATACCCATTAAATCCAGGATTTTTCGAGCCAGCTTGGTCCGATAGATTCGAGCCGCCTGGTCCATCGGGCGCTCCAAAATGTTTAAGGATTCCGACGACTCAAGAAAGGGATAGAGCCGTTCATACAGATCCGCAGCGACCTGGAGTTGAAAACCATCATTGACGTTGGTCTTTTCGACACGCGCAAGTGAAGCGGCGAGATCTGGATAACATGAATCGACTGCCGCGACTCGAAGGGGTTCGGAATTCGGCCCGCTTCGGACACGGCTCAGATCTGGGTGTGAGAGATCCCCGGGAGACGTGAGAGCGAGCATTCCCTGCGTTGAGAGCACGAGCTCGATAACTCCGATCGAGGCAAGCAAGTAAGCCATCACGATGTGTCGAGAGGTTCGTCCTCCGCCGAAAACGAACGCCACGGCCAGACTCGGTAGGACGCCTAAAAACACGGGGTCGGCAGCGATTTTGCGCGTCCCCTGGATCAAGCGGAACGACCCTGGAGTCATGTCCTTTGCGGGGCCCTGTCCCGGCACCAGTACGACGCCTCGAATGTCGGCGGTTTGTCCATCTGGAAGCACTGGCAAAGGAAGTCGGCTCACACCGAAAACGAAGACCCCTCCGGATAAGAAACCCACGATCGCCAGCCTTCGAATCCGATTCCCTTCCTCGTTCGACAGCCCCCCTTTCAAAAACACATCCACGCCCATACCGGCCAGGATCGATGCCCCCAGGGCGAAAAGAAAGAGTGACCGTGAGGGGACTCGAAATCGATCCATACCCGGCAAAACAAGATAAGCCAACGAAAACAGCCCGAGCCGTCGACCCGCCGCGAAGATCACTGCAATCAGAACTAGCCCGCCCCAGGCCCTCGCGAGGCGACGATCGGGGAAGCGAAAAAAGCCGACCGCCGCCAGAATCAGGGGTGCGAGGCCGATCGAGAGAAGGTTCTCCCAGTAATTATCATGCCCAAAATAATCGTGAGGGCTTCCCAGGGCAATTGGACTCAGTAGTTGAAGCAGGTTCTCTGGCCGAACCTGATAACGGTTGATAAACCGAAGGGGAATCACCCCTGTCCTGAGGGTCCAGGCCATCGCGTGTCGCTGCGGAAACAGCTCCACGGCCACGAACGATAGGCTCATAAAAAGGAGCACGCCCCAGAGCATCAGGCTGCAAACCGACCGAAACGCCCCCGCCTCATGGCTGTCATGAATGACCTTGCAAAGCCACCAAAGGCTAAGTGCCAGGACGAGGTAATACCACTCCTGCGGATGGCCGGAGAGGAATGCAATCGCGAGAATCAACGGACATAAGAGGATGCCTAATCGATGGCCTCGCAAGGCGTTTAGCATCGACCAAAACGCCCAAGGATACCAGCATGCGGACCAAACGTGCGGATAGTGGCCCTCGAAGACGTGGCCAAGCAAGTATGGCGACAGCTCGAAGACGACTCCGGCAACGACCGAGCCCAGCTTGGAAAGTCTCAACGTACGACTTAGTGCGTAAGTCCCAAGCCCAGCGCCGATCAGATGCCCGATCGTCAACCAGCCCAGCGCTGCCGGATTCGCGGAGACGAGAGCGATCCATATTGGGGGATAGAAAAGTCCGGCCTGGGGGTTGCCGACCATAGGCCGACCTCCGAAACCCGAGGCGTCCCAGAGTGGGATTCGCCCGAACGTCTTGAAGTGTTCCGAGATCAGAACGAACCGAGGTAGGAAGACAGAGGTGAGGTCGTTTCCCGGGTATCGCTCTGGGTTCTTGCCCGCGTAATCGATGGTCGCACGTTTCGAATCGACGAGAAGCGACCCCGGCATCCGCAACATTTGTCCAAAGCCGACAAGCACGATCGCCGGCAGAAGAATATACGGAGCCGAGGCGCGAATTCGAGGGTGCATCAGCGACGGACTCCGTGTTTCCTCCCACCATCAACGGGAAAACCTCGCGGCATCTCGGTCCTTTTGCCGAGCATGAGGGGTCGAGGTGGTCTTTGATTGACGACAGCCACGAATCAATTCCAGATAGGCGTCGATATGCGAAGACTCCGACCAGGCTCCATGCCTCATCGCATAGCCTGCGTCAGCGAGTTCATTTCGCAAGGGATCGTCGTGAACCATCCGTTTCATCGCCACAAGCATCTCACCATCCGAGTCGTACCCCAGACCTCCCCCGCTCAACTCCCCGGTCTCATAAATGGCTCCGCCCCCGCGATGCACGACCACGGGCGTCCGGACAGCGAAGGCTTCCAGCACGACATAGCCGAACGTTTCCGGAAACAGTGAAGGGACCACCACCGCGCGTGCCCCTCGGAAGAGCCTTGCGAGTGACTCACCTCCCAGAAGACCCTCGAAATGCACGTTTGTCATGCCAGCGGCAAGCGCTCGAAGTTGGTCCTCGATCGGACCGGTCCCGGCGATGCGTAGGTCGACCTCCGGTAAATATTTCATCACGGGAATCAAGCGCTGGAAGCCCTTCATTTTCACAAGTCGACCGGCCGCCGCGAGGTAGGGGCGAGATCGCTTCTCCGCCATCTCGTTCTCGATTCCCCCACTCCATTCGTCAGGAAGAAAATACGGCAAGTGAACCATCGGAGCCTGGATTCCGCGTTTTTTGTGCTCTTCAAGCGTGTGCTTACTCGGAAAAATCAGAGTGTCGATTTCTTCAACATTGCGATTAATCATCCCGGAGTAACGCCAAGCCTGCGGCGGCCTTCGTCCCGTCAACGAACACTTGAAGCAGTCGGCTTTGTCGCAGGCCTTTTGGTCGTACTTCCAGAGCAAATGCATCGGGCAAATGAGCCAATGCTCATGCGCCGTCATCACACGAACTGCATGGCTACCCATCCGCAGGACTTCCGGCCCCCCGACGAGCGAGATGTTGTGGAAGTGAACGACATCGGTGTCCACGCGTTCAAGCTCGGCTGCCAGTTGGCTTTGCTTGAACAGCGGACGACCAGTCACCTGGGTCGCCAAAGGAGAAAGTCGTCCGAACGAACTCTGAAGAGGGTGAACATGCAGTCCCGGCGGTGGCTGATAGGGACGTAGCGGATGAGTTCCCTTGACCGCATTAAATGCGTCCACGCAATGATAGACATGAACCTCATGCCCACGCTTAAGAAGGGCGCGAGAGAGTCGGTCCACATATGCGGCGTCGCCACCGAAACTGTGTCCTCCGAAAAAGGTGGTTACCATGCAGAATTTCAACAGGGAACCTCCTTGTTTCGACCCGCTGGTTGAGATCCAGTGCGCGGACCTCGAATCGCTAGAGATTCGTCGACCCGACATGACTCTTTACCACGAATCACCAGGCAAGACCAGTTGGATCGGTCAATCGGGCACGAGTGTTCTAGTCTCGGATCTAGGATCAAAAGCGCGATCGGAACGGCGAAATTCGAGATCCGACAATCGAGACATCCGTTGCAGTTTTCCGTTTTTGATGGCGGAATTCGCTTCTCTCGTCCTGGCTTATGCTTTCGGGCAGTCTCAATGAAACGGCCCGGATCGATCGGACGATGTCTCGGTACCGCGGAAGGAAGCAAGCTTTCATCATCGAGTAACTTGGCCGCGTGAATCGTTTTTTACGTTCGTCGTACCTAGCTCCTTGAGCCTGAAGTTCAATCCGCCAAGACCATTAAGGAGGAAAAGATACATGACCCCACCCACCCCGACAGCCAGTACGACATGGATGCGAACTGCCCAAAGGCAGACTGGGATCATGCCCAACGAGGCGATCAAAGGCAATCCGACATGATGGTGAAAGGCAGGAGCTCGTCCTTCTTTGGCCAAGCCGAGATATCCGGCCGAAACTAATCCCATCGCCACAATTAGAACCGAAACGGAAGCTCCAATCAGCCCGAACGACCATTGCAGAAGTACGGCCAGGGGAGCGGCGGCGATCGCTCCCCATGAAAGTAACCGTAGGCCTGCCGACTCTCGATTCATCGCGATCAACGACGACTGATAAAGAAAAGCGAGGCAGAGCAAAGGAGCCCGCCAGATCCCAATACCAAGCAACAGGATCGAGTGTTTGTAATCGGAAGGAAATAAGAACCGCACCAGAGGCTCGGCAAGAAGACTTCCCCCGATTGCCACCGGTATGAACCCCGTCATCAGCACTCGGACCGAAAGATCAAAGAGCCGTTTCCCTTCCTCTGTCGACGTTCGCCAACTTCTTGAGAGGGCGGGAAAAACGACTTGCTGGAAGATGAGCCCAAAAGCCATCACCGCCGAAATCATTCGGTGCGGCCCACCATAACGGCCGACGTCCGTCCATCCGTTCATCACGCCAACCACGAGGAGATCAACCGAGACAAGTATCGCCTGACAGAGATGAATCAACCCGACCGCCCGCCCGCGATCCAGCAAGACAAGCGAAAATCGACCACCCAACTTGAGCTGGGGAACTCCAAATCTCGCAGCATAGACGGCCCATACTAACGCGATACCACAAAACTCACCGACCGCTAGAAATGCCGGTACGAGCAAGATCCGCGAGGCGTCGGAAACCAGAAACCAGACCCCTAAGCAATAAATCGATGTTCTCATTACGAGTGAGATCGCCACCAGGCCAACGGATTCCGTCGCGCGGAAAACGAAATCGAGTCCCAGCGCCGTGCTGAGGAGGAGCAAACCATAAAGGCTGAGAATTCTGCCGTCCACCGCGTTCTGGAATCCGAAGCGGCCGACGATGACCAGAAGACCGGAGAGGGCAACCGCTAACGTCAGCTTGACTGCCAAGACATGGTTTACGAATCCACGAGTGATTCGCGGATGGCGTGCGATTTCTCGCGTGACGATTGTTTCAAAGCAATCTCGAACGATCAGCACGAGCCAAAAAACAAGGTTGAACGCAAACTCAATTCGTCCAAACCCTGCCGGTCCTAGGCGATGATAAAGCGAGATCGTTAGGAGAACGGAGATGCCCCGACACATTACCTCGGCCGTGCCAAGGATCGCGAAATTCGAGGCGATCCGCCGAGTTGGAGGAGAGCTTAGAGACGCTTGCCTCGCAAGATCAGAACGGCGAAAAGCCTTTTTTCGCAAAATATTGCGTCGCGACTGAGCGGGAAACTTACGTTCTTCGAGCCTCAAGTCTGATCCTCAAAGCGTTGGGGTCACGGCTTCACAATGAGTCCGAATCAACATCCCGGTGATCTCGCCACGCGGGTAGGTCCACAAGTAATCCTTCGGCTCATTACAGAAGCAACCGCGTGACTTATAGAGCTTTCCTTAAAAAACGGTAATAACAATCTGCAAACAGGACGGATTTTTTCTGTCGAGACCGTGGAGACTTTTCAATGAAGCCTGAATAGAACCCTTTTGAGCGTAGGTATTCGCTCACATCTCATTCATCAATTTTTTCCAAATCTGGCGCTAGGCTCTTGATCCAAAACGATCGGACGGTAATATAACCCTTGTCGCCTGTGAAATGACGCCGAGTCACGATCGTGACGGCCGGAGTGATCAACCCTTATGGGGTCCGGTCGCACCGGCCGAAAGCGTCGACAGGTGATGTTCTTTGACAATCCGGTCGATCGTGGATCGTGCTTGAATGTGATCCCTTGAG
>JAYVYS010000475.1:0-6126 GCA_043784005.1 Isosphaeraceae bacterium | reverse complement strand
GACCTAAATGCTTGGAGTCCCTCCTTTAACAAAACGCTCCCATTTCGCGCAAGAGCTGTGGAGAGCCGAACGTCCCGGAATCACGCAAGGCTATTTAGCGGCTGGTCACGGTCAGATTTCCGGCCGCTCGCTTGCCGTGCTCGGGGCAACGGAATTGAGACAACAGAAGCGAGAGAGGTCGTCCATGGTGCGGCCCCGCCGTCGAGCTCCTCAAGATCGATGCCCAGTCGTCTCAATTTGCTTGTGATAAACGAAAGTACCGGGATCGTGCAATCGAGTTAGGCCACGAGGGCTTTTCGAGAAACGCCCGTTTTTTAGGCACTATCGCTCGAAAAGCCAGGGTTTGACGATATCACAGGTCATAACCATTTGCCAATTTTCGACTTATAACCGAACAGTCTCGATCGAGCACCGCGGTAGCCCGGTCGGGAGTTTAAGACCAGTGGGGTTCGATACCACCCGCATCCTGATGAAATTCCCGGAGAAATTCAACGAAAGACAATCGGGGTCGGACAAAAACGCTTAAGCTTTTCGGGATCAATCGCGACGCCCAGCCCGGGACCCGTGGAAATCGCGAGCAACCCCTGATCATTGATGACGAAAGGCTCGGTCGTGATCTCGTCGATATACGCGCACGGCGTCAGGTATTCGACATAACGCGCGACGGGGATCGACGCCGAGAACTGGAGATCCGCAGCCAGACCGATAGCCGTGTTCCAGCCGTGCGGGACGACCTGGATGTTGTGATCGAAAGCGAGTGCCGCGATCCGCCGAGACTCGCTCAAACCGCCGTTCTTGGTGCAATCGGGCTGAAGGATGTCGACGGCCTTCCGTTCAATCCAGGGTCGAAACGCCTGTCGCCTCGTGAGAACCTCACCCCCCGCGATCGGGACAGGAGAGACTCGCGTAAGCTCCACATAGCCGTCGATGTCGTCGGGGGGCAAAGGCTCCTCGAACCAGACTATCCCATAATCGGCGAGCATCGTCGCGGTGTTCCTGGCCCAGTTGGTTCCGTGCGGCCAGAACTGCTCGCTTCCTCCCGCGTCCACCATCAGCTCGACGTCGTCACCCACGGACTGACGCGCGGTCCGCACGAGACGCTCGTCGAACTTCCAATCGCGACGGCCGAACGGTCTCCAGCCCATCTTGATTGCGCGGAAGCCTCGGTTCACAACGCTGAGAAGGTTCTGACGCAAGGCGCTTGGCTCGTCGAAGAGTATCGACCCGTAGGGCTTGATCGCCTGTCGATAATTCCCGCCGAGCAATCGCGAGACCGGCTGGGAGCAAGCCTTGCCCATGAGGTCCCAGAGTGCGATATCGATCCCACTGATCGCGTGCTCGACCGAGCCCCCGCGGCCTTGCCAGAAACACGCCTGGCGGAGCGTTTCGCTGACACGCTCGGGCTCGACAGCCGACTCGCCCCGCAGGAGTGGCCAGAGCAATTCGACGGCCCCCGCGACCAGCTTTCCCGAGGTGAAACAGCTTCCGTAGCCCACGAGGTCGGAATCCGTCCGGACAATGACCAGGGTGTGAAGGTTCTCTCGCGGTTCGTGGCCTTGCGGCCAGCCACCATCGACAGTGGCTCCCGTCAAGGGACAAACGTCAATCGCGACGATCTTCACATCATTCCTTTCATTTTATGACGAAGTCAATTTATGTCGAATTTCTATTTTTTGTATGACAGATAAAATATTAATCATAATAGCAAACTAATTATTATTTATCGATGATGCAATTTTTGACATTTATGCTCTATATTGCCTGTCACCGCCCTCACCCGCCGAACGGACGCTGCCCCCAAGGCATGGGTATGGTCGGCGGCCGTCGATGCAGGTCCCGACGCGCGTCTTTGGGTCGGCCGTGAAACCACGAGACAAACCGGGCGAGTTGTCGGACCGACTCCTCATACGCCTCACGGCCTTTCTCTGGGGTCGCCAACTCGGCATCACCCAGGACGCCGGTCTCGGAGTAACTGCTCGTCCAGGAGATGACTGTTGCGGGTCCCGCAGCGAAGAGGTCAACCCATTGAAACGGACTATTTTCCTCATTGAATTCGACGACTCCGCTTTTGATCTGCTCCTTTCGCACGTTGTCGCCGTCGAGGTAGAGATACAGCGACGTCTCGAGTTCGCAGGCGTGCGAGCAGCCTCCCGGAAACTTGCTCTGCCGCCAGTGGGGAAGAAATTCTTTGTCCACCGTCAGTAGGTTCCACCACGAGATCGGCACGCACTCGGCGTCCGTCTCCAGGTTAGTGCGCCGAGCCGCCAGGTCGAGGTTTGGCCAATTTGAGCCGTGGCCGTTCAGCAGGATGATCTTTTTGAATCCATGATAAGCCAGGCTTTTGGTGACGTCGAGCACCTGATGAATGAAGTGTTCGCAGTCGGTGTTAATCGTTCCGGGAAAGTCCATCACGTGACCGGTGTAGCCGTAAGCCAGGATGGGCAGCACGAGAAGCTTCTCGGCGACCTCCCGACCGACCCCGAGCGCGATACCAAGTGGGCAGACGAGGTCCACGTCGAGCGGGAGGTGCGACCCGTGCTGCTCGACGGCTCCGCAAGGGACGATGCACACTTTGCCCATCTCGATGGCGTCATTAATCTCGGGCCAGGTCAGCTTCTCGTAGCGGTATTCCTCGCGGGCTCGGCTCGTCATCGCTGTCATCCTCATCGGGCGGAAGCAAGCTTGGGTGTGATCGATTCCTTTGAAGGATTAGAACCGATGCCAAAGCCCGATGAAATGGGGCAACCGTCTTTTGGCGGCTCGCGGCACTTGCCCTGAGACTTCGGCTGCTATAGTCTTGCCGTCGAATTCGCATCAACCTCGGGACGCTGGACCCTCTCATGAAATTCAGCTTTCTCTTTTATGAGCCGGTTGACAACCTTGATGACCTCGACCGCAGGATGGGCGCGCTGGTCGCGATGGGCTATCTCGGGGTGGAGCTATCGGCGTTCCATCCCCTTCCCTTTCCCATCACGGCGGTTGCCACGCTCGCTGAGAAACATCGGCTCCCCGTCGTCTCGCTCCTCTCGGGATGGTCCTACTCGCACGAGGGGCTCTGCCTTTCCAGCCCCGATGCTTCGGTGCGTGATCGGGCCGCCCGACGGCTTGTCGATTATGTGGGTCAGGCCGCCGCGCTCGGGGCCATGGTGGTGGTCGGCCTTATGCAGGGACTTCGAACCGATGAGCCAGACGGGAAAAAGGCGAACGACCGAATCGCCCGGGCTTTGGGACAGGTGTGCGTTGCCACCGCTGAAAGCAAGGTCGAGTTGGCACTTGAGCCAGTTAATCATCTTCAAGTCGGTTTCAACCACACGGTCGCGGAGGCGATCTCGATGGCGAACCGCGTCGGCTCGCCGTCGATGGGTTACATGCTCGATACTTTTCACATGAACATCGAAGAACCATCGATCGCCGCAGCGATCCGCGTACACTCCGCAAGTGCCCGACACGTTCACCTTTGCGAGACAAACGGTGGGCGGTTCGGCGGCGGTGGACTCGACTTCGGGCGTGTCCTATCAACGCTCGAAGAGGTCGGTTACGATCGTTTCGTCTCACTGAAGATTTATCGCGAGCTTGGTTGGGAGGAAGCCGCGCGGTCGTCAGCCGAATTCCTCCGTCGGCTTGGCTACGGCACTTTTTGATTCCCGCGGAGCGATGCATGGCCCAACACGACAGGGACGAAGCCGGGGTCAGGAATGTCGTTGTCGTGAGAGTCGCGCCCAAACCGGCCCGCGCCACCCGGGTCCGTTATGCCGTTTTGGCCTCTGCCTGCGCCCTGGCCGTGATCACGTACATCCACCGTGCGGGGTTTCAGTCGAACTCATCGGAGTTGCTGCGCGATCTCGGCATGGACGACCGCGAACTGGGCGCGTTGACGGTCGCGTTCATGGTTGCCTACGGCCTGTTCGAGGTTCCTTGGGGCCGACTCGGGGATCGATTCGGGGCGAAAGAATTGCTGGTCGTGGTCGTGATCGGCGGGTCGCTGATGGCGGCCGGAGTAGGGGCGGTCCTGTGGCTTCCGAACGTGTATGCAGTGCGACTCGGGTTTCTTCTCGTCCTGCGATTCCTCTTCGGAATGTTCCAGGCGGGAACGTTCCCGATCCTCTCGCGAATGATCGCCGACTGGATGCCGACGAGCGAACGCGGCTCGGCGCAAGGGCTAATCTGGATGTGCAGTAGGGCTGGAGGAGTCCTGGCACCGGTGCTGATGGTGTGGCTGTTCCACCGCCTAGGGAACTGGCGGTTGCCGTTGGTCCTCGGGGCGGGCCTGGGGGGCGTATGGTGCCTGGCCGTCTGGCCCTGGCTCCGGAACAGGCCCGAGCAGATGCACAGGGTCAATGCGGAGGAACGGTCCTTGATCGCCGGGGGGCGGGTCCCGACGAAGCCGACCTCGCACCCGCGCGCCCCTTGGGGAGCGATGCTTCACTCGACGAACGTCTGGGCACTTTGGTGGATGTACGGGTTTCTCGGCTTCAGCGGCAACTTTTTTCTTTACCTGTTTGCCAACTACCTGCAGGCCCACCGCCATTTCGATAAGGACACGGCCAAGTGGCTCACCGTCGTGCCGTTCGCTTGCGGGGTGGTGGCGTGCGTCTCGGGCGGGGTACTGTCCGACGTGATCACGAAACGGACGGGCAACCGCCGCCTGGGCCGGGCCTTCGTCGGCGCATGTGGAATGACCCTGGCTGGGGTGATGATTCTGACGTCCTCTCGAATAGAAGACGTCCGCTGGCTGGGCCTCCTTTACGGCCTGACTTTCCTCGGAAATGACCTCGCCATGGGTCCGGCCTGGGCGGCGGCCGGAGACATCGGCGAGCGGCACGCGGGGACACTCGCCGGGGCGATGAACATGATGGGGAGTCTGATGGGCGCGCTGGCGGCCGTCATCGCGGGCCAATGCTTCCATATGGCAGCGCTGGCCGCAAAGGCGGGAAACCTTACCGAACACCGCATGTTTATGTTTCTACCATTTGTCTTCTTCGCCACCAGTTACTTCCTCGGCGCCCTTTGCTGGCTCAGGGTGGATGCGACTGAGACGATCGTACAAGAAACAACCTGAGCGGGATAACGGATTTTCGAACCGACCTGGGGAGGAACACGACGTGACGACTAGCCCCTTCGACCTGACCGACCGAATAGCCGTCGTCACGGGCGCGGCGCGTGGGTTCGGCCGCGCCATCGCCCTGGGACTCGCACGTCAAGGCGCTGACGTGGCCCTTGTCGATCGCGATCTTCCCGGCGCTGAAGAGGTCGCGACCGAAGTCCGTGCCCTGGGTCAGCGCGCCGTCGCGTTCGAATGTGACGTTGCCGACGAAGGGGCCGTTCGTCGCACGGTCCAGGCCGCCTTGGCCCTATTCGGTAAGATCGACGCGTTGGTGAATAACGCCGGCATCACGAAGCGAATCCCCCTAAATGACTGGAGAGAAAGCGAGTGGGATGAAGTGATCCGCATTAACCAGATTGGCCCTTTCCTGATGGCGCGCGAGGTCGGCCACCACATGGTTGCCCGCCGCGCCGGTAGTATCGTCAACGTCTCTGCGTTGGGGGGCGGGCTCGTCGGTCTGGGCCGTGGAAACGCGATTTACTGCGCGACCAAGGGGGCCGTCGCCGCGTTGACGCGCGACCTGGCCGCCGAGTGGGCTCCGTTCGGCGTGAGGGTCAACGCGATCGCCCCCGGCTGGTTCCGAACCGAGATGAATACCCCTTTGCTGAACAATCCCGCCTTACTCGCCCGCATCCTCGACCGCGTTCCCCTCGGCCGTCTGGGCGAACCCGGAGACGTCGTCGGCCCGGTCATCTTCCTGATCTCGGACGCGTCCGCCATGATCACCGGCCTCCTCCTCCCCATCGACGGCGGCGTATCGCAGATCGTCTCGATCGGAACGGAGTGATCCGATCCCATTGACGCACCCGGGCTCGGCATCCAACCCCATTGGGCTCTAGCCCGGATATTTCATCGCAACTCCGAAATAACTAGTTGATCGATGACCTAACATATTGTAGGATATGGATTCGCAACACGCCATATTCTCAACATCCTAGGCCATCGCCATGACAGACTGTAACTCAGAACCGCTCCACTTTTCCACCCTCGGGCCCAAAGCCGTCGTCGCCGACTTTCAGGGC
>JAYVYS010000474.1:0-7817 GCA_043784005.1 Isosphaeraceae bacterium | reverse complement strand
GATAAATTGGACCTCCTGGGCAAGCTCTGCAAGAGGTCGAGGGTCAGGATCGAGCAAGTTGAGTGTCAGGGCGTCGCCGTCGGTCCGACTTTTGAACCAGAAGGTGGAAAGCGAGGTTGTCGGGGGCGGCTGGTTTCGCCTCAGAAAGTCGAGCCCAAGGTTCACGCCGACCCGGAAGAGCCAGGGTCCGAAGCGCCTTGAGGTATCGAAGCGATCCAGTCGAGTATAGACTTTCCAGAACGTTTCTTGAGCAAGGTCACGGGCGAGTTCTTCATCACGGACAAGGCGAGTCAGGACCCGGATCAGCTTTCGCTCGTAGCGGGCCACCAGTGCGGCAAACGCCTGGTCGTCTCCCTCTCGGGCAGATTCCACGAGCCTTGCGTCGCCGATTTCCACGGTATCGGCTGGAGAGGCGCGCGGGGGCTCCGCGGCGATTTCCGCGTAGGGTTTGGGCCTGGAATCCACTGAGTTCCGCATCGCCTGACCTCCTGCCGTCGTTGTATCATACGGTGCGAGGCCGTGTTTCGTTGGGTCTTTTTTGGGAACGGCGGGCCTTGCGGCGACGGATCAAAATGACCGCGGGGTCCGAGACCCGCGCCGATCGCGGATTCGAGGGAGTCGAGTGTCGCGTCCGGGTTACGTCGTTGGCGCGATGTGTAGCGTAACCCACCACAAGGTCTCGGAATGGTGAGTTACGCCGCGCTTACCCACTCCATATTTGATGTATTGCGAACTCGAACCGGGCATCTCCTCGTTTTCGTTTGTGCGAAACGAGGATTTCCGTCCAAGGCAACCTCTTCCGGATGATTCGATGACGATGTCCGGATGGACACCGCAGGTCGCGCCGTGTCTGCCGGAAGAACGTCGCGTGGCGCTGGAGATTCTCTATCGTCGCGTGCCGGGTTCGCTCCGGCCTCGGCTTATCGCCGACGCGATGGAGGAGGCCGATCGCGGACTCATTGATCTATCGGGGCTCTGGGTCGCGCGTCGCAAGGGGGGTCGGGTGGTCGGAGCGTTGCTTTCGCTCCCTTTGGCGGGGCGGTCCGCCGCGATCTGGGCACCTGAGGTGGATGTCTCGTGGGGACGAGGCAAGACCGCCGCCGCACTTGTCCGTGTCGCGCTTCAAGATCTTTGCAACCGCGGGTTCCACCTGGCCCAGGCGTTGCTGGACGACTCGGCCCCCCCGCAAAACGCGACCGACCTGGCCGCGGGGGGGATGCCTCATGTGACGGACTTGATTTACCTCGAACGGGAGACAACTCCGCCGATCGTGGTCAAGCCGGGGCTGCCGCGGATCGACTGGCGACCGTTTGGACCGGAAACCGAGGCGGAGTTTCGCGAGGTTTTGCAGCGCACCTACGAGGGAAGCCTGGACATGCCCGAACTTGAGGGCATACGTTCGCTCGACGATGTCCTTGCCAGCCACCGCGAGGGAGGCCGGTTCGTCGCGGAACGCTGGGTGTTGGGACGTGTTCGCGAAGAGCCGGAGGCATCGGCCGTGCTGCTCCTTTCGGATCTTCCCGACCGGGATGCCTGGGAAGTCGCCTATCTCGGGCTGACCCTTGCGGCTCGGGGTCGCGGGTTTGGCCGGGCCGCGCTCGCTCACGCGGCGGAGCTGGCGTCGCGGCACGTGAGACGGCTAGAGCTTGCCGTGGACGTGCGCAACCTGCCCGCTCACCAGCTTTATCGACGCGCCGGGCTGGTCCCCTTCGATCAGCGCGCCGTCCACATCGCGATGCTCAGGTGATTTCCCCTCACGCTCCCGACAAGGCCGGGTCGGGAACACCCGCAGGTGTTTCGGGCACCGATGGCGCTGAAGCCTCGTTGCGAATCGCCCGGGTTCGCGAGGGAAACCAGCGTTCTCGAAGCCTCAGCATCGGGGTCTCGACCAGCCGGAAGAAGAAGACCCCGAGCAGCCACGACATCATCAGGAACGCCCCCAATCCAAAAGTCCAGCGCAGGACTGGCGGGAGCAGGCTCAACGGCGGCGAGGACATCAAAATCAACAGCGGTTCCCGCACGAAATCGATGTGGAAAAGATAAACGGGGTAGCTGAAATACCCGAGGATCGCGATCGCCCGCGCCGTCTGACTATCCATGGCTTTGCCGAGAGGGCCGGAGCCGATCGGGGTCGTCACCAGGCCCAGCAAAATCAGACCGTAGCCGACGTAGAGGAAGGCAAACCCCAGGGTCGGCACGAACCAGCTTCGCTCCAGCTCAAGGACCATCATCGGGCTAATCAGAAGAAGGCCCAGCACGATCAGTTTGAGGTGGTGACGCCCTGCCCACTCGGCAAACCCCGTTTTGAACTGATACAGGTAGACCAGCAAGACACCGAAAAAGAGGCCGTCGATCCGGAGGTGCGTGGGGATGGTATGGCGCGCGTCGTCAAACGGGTGCGAAGAGCGTCCCCAACACCGAAGCGCGGTGCAAACCACGATCAAGAGCCCCGCCCCGATCGGCACAACGGCCAGTGAGTCGACCTTCTCGCCTTGCGGACGCTTCCGCAGCCCAAACCACCAGACCACAAACGGCAAGATCAGGTAAAAGTGCTCCTCGACCGCCAGGCTCCAGGTGTGTGGCCAGAGGTTTGGTAAGTAATTCTGTACCTGCAAGACGCAGACAAGCAGCCCCTTGACCAAGGTCCGGAGGTAGTACCACCAGGGGCCGCCCGCCCGGAGTTTGATCTGGAACGCCGCCAAAAGAATGAACAGATAATACATCGGCAGGATCTTGAACCCGCGCCGGATGTAGAACCGCCCGATATTGAGACGACCCGTCGAGCGGATCTCCGAGAAAATCAGCCCCCCGATCAGGAAGCCGCTCAGGACGAAAAAGAGATCGACCCCCGTCCACCCAAACCGAAACCAGGTGTCGATCACCGGTTGGAGCGGTCCCAGGTTTCCGACGTCGTTGATGCCGTGCCGTCCGATGACCAGCAGAATCGCGACCCCTCGGAGGATGTCCAGTTGCAGCAGCCGCCCCCCCGGCAGCGCACCTTGCGCGGAAGAAGAAGCGGAGCTTGCGGAGTCCAGAGTGGTCGCTGAGGTCATTCGATCAGGCTTCAGGGGTGAGTTCGACTGCGGCCACGACCCGACGGCAAGGAGCGGGCGTGGCGGCGATGCGAGCGGATTATCTCTCGAAAAAACGTCCGATACAACGTCTGAATGTAAAAGAGAACGTCTTGGTGGATTTCAACTCAACGAGACAGGGCGTTGCGAACGACCTCGCCTTCTTTCAGGTAGATCACGGCCTCGGCGATATTGGTGGCGTGGTCGGCGATGCGTTCGAGGTTGCGGGCGGTGTTGATAAGACGGAGCCAGTTGTCGACGCGGTCGGGGTGCTCGCGGATCGACTGCTTGATCCCCTTCAAAACACTGCGATAAAGGCGGTCAACCTTCTTATCGGCGGCGATCACCTCGCGGGCGAGCGTGGTGTCTCCCTGGGTCAAAGCGTCGAGACTCTCGCGGACGCGGGTCAGGGCCTCGTGGGCCAGGGATTCGAGAGGCTGGGGAATCGGGAAGGCAAGCGGGTCCGTGGAGAGCTTTTTCACGCGCTTGGCGATGTGCCGCGAGAGGTCTCCCATCCGTTCCAGGTCGCCACTGATCTTGAGCACGGCGGCGACGCGCCGCAGGTCGGACGCGACGGGCTGATGCAGGGCCAGCACCTTGAGACACTCCCGCTCGATGCGTGCTTCCCAGTGGTCAACGGCCTTCTCCTGACCGCGGATCTCTTCGGCTAGATCGGCTCTGCCGTCGCAGAGGGCCTGGATACTCCGATTGAGGGTCTCCTCGACGACCGCCGCGAGCTTGAGCACGCCTTCCCAGAGCCCCTCCAGGTCACGAAGGAAGTGCCTTCCCACCGTCACCCGCTCTCCATCCCACTCGGCTCCTGAAGAGCCGCCTCCCTGTGTCGCCATGTCCCGCTCCTCTTCATCCATTCCGACGCGTCTTGAAAACCGCACCGAGACCCTCGATCTTTAGAAGCATAAGCCTCGCCAGCGCGACTGACAACCGCAACCCCGCTTTACACACAAGAAATTCACACGTATCGGCATTCTTCGCGCATTCTCCACGATGGTCGTTGGCGCGGCTCGATCGTCAATCAAGTCATTCTTTCACGTTTTTGTTTTTCGCATCCGCCAGCGCGTCTTTGGATTCGTCGGCCGGCCAACGCCCAGCCGACGAGGACCCCCAAGGTCCGCTGTCGTGCCTCGTCCGCGTTTTTTGAGACACCCCGGTAGGATTCTCCGACCCGAGGGTTAAATAAACAGAGTCAAAATAAGCCCGGCAGCGAATCGGCGCGGTTCCCGAGCACGATCGCTTATGGGATGCGACGCCTTGAGACTTCGTCGGGTTTACTCAAAAACTCTAGTACGTAAGAGGTTAGGGACATGCGCGTCTCGCCCATCGATCGTTCGCGAATGTCTCTGGAATCGGTCGCACATGAATGGTATTGTCATGAAATCGGCGTCCCCATTTATTAGATGATTCTGGCGGAATTTCCTTATTGAGACGAGTGGACTCACGAGTTCGGAGTTGGAAAGACTCCAGGCTTAACTGCTGGTCTTCTCTCGATTGAGAATCGGCCCCGAATGTGACAATGGACCTTCCCAGTGAAACGCGCGCGATGTCGTCTGGAGTGCGTCGAGAACGAGCAAGGACGTGCCGGTTATGAGCGCATTGTCATTGCAGCAAGAGCCCGGAAGCTCGGACAGGATCGCCGCCTTTCGATCGGACCTGGAGTGCAGGCTCGCCGAGATCTGGGCGGATGTGATCGGTAGCGGACCGGTCGGAAACAACGATGATTTTTTTGCGATCGGTGGAGACTCGTTGCTTGCCGCCGACTTGGTGACGGAGGTTGGTCGGTCGCTGGGTGAGCCGATTCCTCTGGAAACGCTCCTCTCCGCCCCCACGATTACGCGAATGGCGGCCGCTCTGGCGGTACGTCGGGGCTCGGCTGGGAAAACCGCGGGTAAATCGGCGCGCAACCCGACGGAACCCCCCGCCCTGGTGGTCGCGCTGCGTGCCCTGGGTTCGAAAACTCCGATGTTCTTGCTTCCGGGATCGGGAGGGCATGTCCTCGGCTTTTACGAACTGGTCCGATTCTCCGACCCTGACCGGCCGTTCTTTGGGCTCCAGCTCCCCGACCCCGTGCCCGGACGGAAGCTCCCCTCCACGGTCGAGGCGATGGCCTCGCGGTTTCTTCCCGAAATCCTCGCGGTGGAGCCGACGGGGCCTTATTTACTGGGGGGTTATTCGTTTGGCGGGCTCGTGGCGTTCGAGCTGGCAAGGCAGCTCACGGCGGCGGGTCGAGAGGTCGGGCTCGTCGCCATGATTGACGCCTGGGGTCAGGGATACCCGCGACAGCTCTTCGCTTTGCTACGCGCATGGGACCACCTTCGGGCAATCGCGTCGCTGCCCGCCGGATCGCGACTTGCCTACGTTCGAGAGCGCCTTGCTCGCAAATATCGGCGAAAGCATGAGCGTTCCGGCGTCGCGATCAGCCAACCCTTCGAGAACATCAACCACCGGGTCCGCGAGATCTATCAACCCGAACCTTACTCTGGACAAATTGTCATCTTTCGCGCGGCGGAACGCCCCATTTTGCCGGGAGTCCGGTTCGATGATCCCGCGCTAGGCTGGGGACCTCTCGCGCTCGGCGGCATCCAGATCCGTACCGTCCCCGGCGACCATATCACCCTGCTTCACCCGCCCCATGTTTCTACCTTGGCCGAGTCTCTTTGCGAGGTGCTTGACGAACAGGCCGCGGATCGATCGATCCACAACGATCATTGACATCTTCACCCCTCGACCGGCGATTCTAGAGCCTGAGCGTGCAAGGCGTTCAGGTTCAGACCAGGCACTCCGGGCCATTGGGCGTGGCGATGGTGGAGGGCTGCGGTCAATCCCGCGAGCATCGCTGAATATCGCGCAGGGCGGGTTTGATTCCAGCCTTTCGCCTTCGCGACAAGGAGCTGGCCGATAAAGTCCCGGATCATCGAATCATGCCGGCTCAAGGTTGGATCTCCCTTCACTTCACCTCACCTCACTCACTCACTTCGTTTTCCCCCCACTCATCAGGAGGCAATTCCGGTCGAGCCGGCCTTCAAGGACACGCGTGGTCCCGAATGCCAATCCTGGTCGCAATGACCCGGGCTCAACGGCTTTAATTCAAACGATCAACTCAAGTTAACCGAACTGGTCATTAGATTTCAAACCAAATCGTCGGTTTTTTGAAGTGAACCCCTCTGTAGCTGAACAGTCCACACAAGATTTCGCGCGTGGAGAGAAACAGCGAGCGCTCGGGATCGTGGCAAGTACAGTTCCAGGACGGACTCCGACGCGACCTCACAAAAAGCATCAATTCCGCGGAAAAACAAAGCGTGGCCGGGTTTCCAGCCCCGCTCGCGTCGAAAAGGACACCGAGGGGATCAAGCCCGCTCGGCGTGCGATTCAATCCTTGTGTTTGCCGCCCTTGCTCTTCTTGGCCTTGGGCTTGTCGTCATCATCGTCTTTGTCTTCGTGATCGCCACCCTTGCTCTTCTTGGCCTTGGAGTGGCGCTTACTTTCTTTTTCGTCGCGATCGGCGAACGCGAACGCGAGTTATTTTATGCTCAAATGTCGATTTACCAATGCGTATGGACGGACGGGGGTTGCGTCGTTTGGCGGGGAGACCAAGGGGCGGACCCTCGCCTGAGCGGGTCCGCTCGCGAGCACCAAGAACGTAAGGAAGGTTGTGAATAAGAGTCGCCGCATCATCAACATGGTTCAAACTCCCGATTCGAGTCACGCCAGCCGGCGCTTCGCGGATCGCGTTGGTAATTCGGTTTCAGGTGTTCGATAGGTCGGGAACGAAAGGCGGAGGGCGGGGATCGGTACCCAACCGCTCCGCCGGATGCGAGCGCTCCGATTACTTCACTTCCTCGTCGGTCAAAATCTTGCCGTCGGGGTCAAGAATCACCTCGCGGGTCTTCTTGTCGAGTTCGATGATGACCTCGAACTTCGTCTTGCCGTCGTCGATCACTTCCTCGGCCGTCTTCAACGTCGCCTTGGGGTATTTGTCCTTGACGGCGTCGGAGACCTTTTTGGGCAGGTCCTTGATCTCGATCAGCTTCTCGGCCGAGGTGATCGTGCCGTCGGGCTTGACGGAGACGTCCATCTTCTGACCATTCTCTTCGAGGTTGATCTCGTACATGATCTTGCCGTCGGTGTCATCTTTCTCGGCCCCCTTGACCTCGGCCTTGGGGTACTTGGCCTTGACGGCCTTCATCACGGCGGCGGGAACCTGATCAATCGGAATCTTGACCTCGTCCGCCCATGTGGAGACGGTGAGCACTGAGAGTCCGAAGAAAGCGAGCATTCCCATTCCGAATCGCGTCCGCATGTTGATCCTCCCCATCGTTCGACGCCGCGAACCCAACCCACGGCCCGGAAGTCCCTCCGGCCTCTCTCGCGGCGACCGACAGCACAATACACGATGGAGATGAGCCTCGCGTGAGGCGAACATAAAATCCGCGTTATCTTGCCATGAATGTGGCGCGGGGTCCGAGACGCTTACAATAGGAAACATGCCGACAATAACAATAAAAAGTAGTAAGCACCAATCGTAGCCGGGGAGTGCCCCGGCATATGTCGCCGCTCCGGGTACGAATGCTCAATCAAGCTTAGACAGCATTTCTGGACATTTCGCCGCCAAAAAGCAATGCAACGCTCGGATTGCCGAGGTCGCATGCCCACCCCAATGAATCCTCATATTAAAACACCACTCTCGGGCGGCTTCCGTACGACGGTCGGCCTCGTACAACTGAAATCCTG
>JAYVYS010000473.1:0-12698 GCA_043784005.1 Isosphaeraceae bacterium | reverse complement strand
CATCGAATCGTCCCGAGATGTCGTGCGGTCCCGAGATCGCATTGGGAGTCACGCAAACGTAAGCCGCTCCGGGCTTCATCGCTCGGATGACGTTTTGGAGCACGGCCTCAGAGTCTTCCGGGTGGAGATGCTCCATGAGTTGATTACTGTAAACCAGGTCGACCTGACCGGGCGCGACCGGTATGTCGGAACCATCGGTGATCAGTAGTGTGAAGTTGGTCGGAGCATCGAGCCCGCGGGTGATCTCGTCGGAGACTTCCACCGCATAGACCCGGGCTGCCGCCTTCGCCATCTCGAGTGCGACGGAGCAATCACCCGCGCCGAGTTCCAAATAGGTCATTCCCGGTGATGTGAATCGGCGAAGCAGCGTCATTTGGCGATTCAGATCGCGCGCTCGGGCATTGGCATTGGCCAAGCGGGTTAACTGGGGATGGTCGGGAACCCTTTGAAATAGCTCGTTATAAACGGATTTATAAAGTCGGCTTCGCTCTCCACGGTCGGCCGCGCGAAGCTGACCGGCAAGCGCCTTCTCGATCTCATAATGATCGCGGAGCCGTGTGAGATCTCTTTGACTTTTAGGGCGATAAGCAACCATGATACCTCAACGCTTTCTTTCGTCGATTCGATCTGAGAACAAGGGGATCGAGAGGCCGGCCCAAGCCGGGCCGACACGTCCGATCACCAAGGCTCGTTCTTCTTCCGTTAGTAATTTTCCCCAGGCCACCGCCAGGTAGACGATCGACCCGGCGGCCAGCACGGACACGCGATAACCGACGCCAAAAGGCAATGCGGCCGCGACAAGGAGCGCGAGCGCCGGTGTCAGCCCGCGCGACGCCCTTCGCACCACCTCGCCGCCTCCTGGAAGAATCCAACCGGCCACCGCGAAGTACAACACGAGATCGAGCGCGGTTCGGCCCGCCCAGGCCATCGCTGTCCCGGTGATTCCATAACGCGACGTCAACATCCAGGCGGCCACGAGGTACGGCGGCAATTCGGCGAGATGAATCTTGAAGGTCAAGTCGGGCCTGCCGATCCCCTGGATCAATGCCGATGGCACCTGAGCCAGACCGTTGAGAAGGACGCCGATCGCCAGCCACTGCATGACCGATGTGCTCTGACGAGCGAAATCGGGCCCTAACCAGATCGTCAATATCTCTTGACCCGCCCCGATGCTCACGAGCGCCAAAGGGAAGAGGATGATCGCGACATACCGCAGACATCGCTCGAAGATCATCACGGTCCGCTGTCGGTCCTGGACATAGCTTGTCGCGAACGCTGGGAAGCTCACCCCGAGAACCGCGTTTGAGAGGAACCAGCCCTTGGTGATCAACTCATAGGGCGTTGTGTAATAGGTGACAGCCGCCGTCGAGACGATCGCGCCGACGAGAAACCGATCCATCTGAACCATCAGTGGATTGATGATATTCACGGCCGTCATCCAACCACCGTAACCGAGCATGGGCTTCAAGAATTCGCGACGGAAGCCGAATCCGTTTTTCATGCCGGGAACGACACGTAGGCAGAGCCATGAATAGCCCACGAAGGAAGCGACGCGCGCCGCCGCGGCCACCCCGACCGCCGCGCGAAGATCCGTCGTGAATGGAAGCACCGCGAGCGGCCCTAGCAAGATCGCAAGCGCCGTGCTCATCCTCACAATGTTCGCCGTTCTGAGCTTCTGATAGGCCTCCATCACCCCGCGCAAACCCGACGTTCCAATTAGAAAGGGCAGGGCGAGCGCCATGAGATAAAACGCGCCCAGCGACTCATCCTGGAGCGATCCGGTGATTTTTAACGCGTCTTTCACGAGCCAGGGAGTGATCCAGGCGACGAAGATGGTCCCCGCGAAACCCAGGGTCATCATCAAGGTCATAGCGGACCAGATCAGCCCCGGGATCAGTGCGTCCTCTCCTCTCCCGAGCTTCTCCGCGACCATTTTCGTCAGAGCACGGCCCAGCCCGAGATCGAACAGACTGAAGTAGCCAAGCACCATCCATGCCAGGGTCATCACGCCAAACCGGTCCGTCCCCAGCCCCCGGATCAGCCAGGGCATCGACACGATCGCCACGGCCATCGGCACGCACTGGCTGACGAGATTCCCGGCCGCGTTTCGCGCGAGCACTCGCCCACTGGTGAGCGAGGAATTGACGGTCTCGTCACGCGCGACTTTCGAAAGTGGGTCGTCAAGAACGGGCAACAGCGGCTCCTTCGAATCTCGCGCGCGGTATGTTTGGGTGCTCGCGATTCAGGCTATTTCGTCGGCGCGGAGAATTCAGGGTCGATCTCGATGCGAGCTTCCAACCCAGCGCGGAGAAGATTCGCCCGATTCTCAGTGCGAACCAACACTTTGCAAGTGCGTGTCAGCGGGTCGATTTGAGAGTCCACGAAGATGATCTTGCCGGGGAAAACCTCATGCTCGACGGGCAAGTCCGCACCCGCGATCTCCACGATCACGCGAACAGGTTGTCCCGCGCGCAGATGCCAGGCATCCGTCACATCGACCTGACCGATGACGCGAAGTGTGGACGTGTCGACAACCTGCAAGATTGGATCCCGCGGCGATACGGGTTCGCCTTGGCGTTTGTGCAAAACGGCCACAACGCCGTCATGAGGAGAAATCAGACACCGGAGATTGAGCTGAGCCTTGGCGGCCTCGACCTGGATTGCGGCGATCTTGCGACGATGCTTGGCCTGTTCGATTTCGAGGACCGCCGCGGCGGCCTCCAGTCGGTGTTCGTTGAATTCCTCCTGACTGGCGGCATTCTTTCGGACAAGCAACGCGGTTCGGGCGGCCTTTGATTGAGCCTTGGCGCTCTTTGCTTCACTCAAGCGAACGTCGATATCACTATTCGCTTCGGTCTCTCGCAATTTCACCTCAGCGCGGACATCGTCATCCTGAAGCCTGCCGAGGACCTGTCCCGTTTTGACAACCGATCCAGCCTCGACAAGACATTGCTTAAATGTCGAATAGATGGGCGAACCGATCGGGGTATTTCGTTCGTACTCCATCACGCATCTGCGAATCACGGTTCCCGCCGCGGAAGGATCGGGAACCTGCGCCGCGCCCACGGCTCCCAGCACAATCAACGTGACGAACGACGCCGCGATAAGAATCACCACGCGACGAATGACGGAAAACATCTTCGTCATTTGCCGCCTCCAGGTACCGGAGGCGATCCGGCTTCGTGGAAGAAGGTGCCGGTGGATCCATATTGGGTGAGTGCGAACGAGATTCGAGGGTCGTAGGGAATTTCGGAAGGAGTCGATGCACCGGCCGACACTCCGAAAAGCCCGGTTGTCACACCTGAAGGCTCGGGCGTCGCGGGATGGCTTCCCGGTGGCCAGGGCCAGGTAAGCGTTTCCGGAGACGCACCGTTGATGATCGCCCCCAACAGCGGAGTTCCAAGCCCTCTGAGAGTTTCGACAGCGCGTGTCACGTCGGCCCGTTTCGTCGCCCCCACGCGAACCACCATGACAATCGCATCAACCACGGCCCCGAGAATCGACGGGTCAGCAAAGTTTAGAAGTGAAGGCGCATCGATAATCACCGCATCGTAGCCCACGCGCATTCGCCCGATGACTTCGTCAAGACTCGGCGAAGAGAGTAATTCGGCGGGCTGAGCGACCGAGGGACCGCTCGCGATCAGGTCGAGGTTGTTGACCGAGGTTGTTTGCACGACACGGCTCAACGGCAGAAGGTCGCGAAGCAAATGGACCAGGCCGCGTTCTCGGCTCAGTCCAAACGTCACGTGCTGCGAGGGCTTGCGTAGGTCGGCATCGACCAGCAAGACCCGCCTTCCCGCTTGTGCGAGGGCGACGGCGAGGTTGCTCGCCACCGTGCTTTTCCCTTCGGCATCATGCGGCCCGGTGACCATCAGCAGGCGCGCTTCACGTCCTCGCCGGGCGAGTTCCAGATTGGCGCGAACGACGCGATAGGCTTCGGCCGAAGGGGACCGCGGCATGGCCTGGCAGATCAGGCCCATCGCTGCCGTTTTTGGAGCATGTCCCGGCAAGACGAACGGAACCTGCCCGAGAACCGGCAACCCCAGGACTCGCCTCATCTCTCCGAGCGACCGCACGCGGGGGTCGAGCATCTCCGCCCCGAGCGCCACGCTCATCCCCAGAACGCAGCCGGCCGCCAGACCCATGATCCAGGTCAACGAAGTTCGCGGTCGGACCGGTTCCTCTTCGGCGTTCGGGGGCTCGATGATATGCGAGCGCGTGCCACTGAAGTCGCCAACCAGTGTCGATCGTTTCAGTTGCTCGACGACGGTGTCGAACAATTTACGCTGACGCTCCATCTCACTCTTTAGATTCGATTCGGCAAGCTGGTCGATCTCGACTTTCTTGGCGAGTTTCAGATCCGAGTCGAACTTGGTCTGGATCTCGGTGCGCATCGACTCGATCGACTTGAGGCTCGTCTCGATCGACGCCAGCAAGTCATGAATCTCAGTCTCCTCCAGACGTCCCCGGGTCTGCCGAGAGGCAGCTTGTACCGAGGCGATTTGCTCCTGGATCTCTTTGACCTTTGTGCTCTGCGGGCCAAGGGTTTCCGCAAGCTTTTGCTGCTCGTTCGCGAGCATTCGCAGGTATTCCGACGGAGCAGCGGGTCCGAGCCCTTGAGTTTTCGCGCCGAGACCGCCCCCTCCCCCGGCGACGTGATCCAAAGCGTACGCGATCGACCAGAGACCGACGCCGTCCGAGGAGAGTTTGCGACCGAGCTCAAGCTGAGCCTTGAGTTGAACCGCCTTGACCATGACTTCGCGCGACGCTTTGTCCCACTCGTCGATCCGGTGATGGACCACCGATCGCCCGGCCCCATCCCCCGTGAGTTGAGGCGCGTTCTGGCGGAACTCAAAGTATTTCCGTTCGAGATCCTTGAGTTCTCGATTGAGGTCATCTCGGGCGCGTGTCATCAGGACGACGATGTCTCCGTTGTTCCGCGCATAGACCTCCTCAAGGAAAACCTGATAGCTCTCCGCCACCGCCTTGACGACACGAACAGCCTCCGCGGCAGTGCGTGCTCGGCATGCCACCTGAAGAATCTTGGCCTGGCGATCAGGCCGGCCGACCGTCAGACTCTCCGCGACATTGCGAACGCATGCTTCGAGGCCGCTCGCGCCTCCTAAGGAGGAAAGATTGTTCAGCCCGATCGACTCGACGGCTCGACGAAGCACCACGGGGCTGCTCACGAGTGCGGCGTGGGTCGGGATTTCGTCTTCGGCTCCGCGGATCAGGCGTGCGGCCTCCGCACCTCCGAAAGGCGCGTTTCCGCCGTCGAGAACCAACAACTTGACCGTCGCCTGATACTGGCGCTTGGCGACGAGAAGATAAAAACCGGCGAGGGCCAGGCATGTCGCCATGCAACCCACGATGAGCAAGCGACCGCGCCAGAGCACGGCGATGATGCTCGCCGGGTCCATCAAAAAATCCAACGCCGTGGACGACACGAGCGCGATCGACGGTGGTGTTGTAGGCGATAACGAGGTCATGACTCAGTCCAAGGGGCGGATTTGTGTCGAATGATCGATGATCCCAGGTCTTAAAAGAAAGCGGTCAATCGTGTTGTCAATACATTACTTGGCAAATCATGGATGCGATGTGGCGGAAGGATTGGGGTCCGTCCTTACTCCGCCCGGGAGAAGGTGGCCGAAGGCCGGATGAGGGTCCCCGGGCTTCGCTCAGTGCAAGAATGACCCTCAACCGCCGCTTCGCGGCATCTTCTCCCGGTGGGAGAAGGGACAATGGCGGACTTTGCAATCCTCCGGTGCGATGGGGATCCATGGTCAGTACGCCCCTCGGCCACGAATCACCACAAGCGCGGTTCGCGCGATGAGGCAAAGATCAAAGCTGAGCGACCGCGAATCGATGTAGCTCATGTCCATGGCGACTCGCTCCGGATAAGTCGTATCGCTCCGCCCGGACACCTGCCAAAGGCCGCCGAGCCCTGGTTTGACGAGGAGCAGCCGAGAGCCGTACGCACCATATTTCGCCAGTTCGGGTTCGACGATCGGGCGCGGGCCGATCAAACTCATCTCGCCTCGAAAGACGTTCCAAAGTTGGGGCAATTCGTCGAGGCTGGTTCGCCTGAGTAAAGCGCCGACGGGTGTCACGCGCGGGTCTTTCTTGATTTTGAAAGTTGAGTCGAACTCCGAGGAAAGTTCTCGGCAAGACGCGAGCGTTCTCTCAGCGTCCGGGACCATCGTCCGGAATTTGCAACAGAGGAAAACATTTCCTCCTAAACCGAGTCGTCGCTGGCGGAAGATCAGCGGCCCGGTGCTCGTCATTTTGATGGCAAGTGCGACGATGACGAACACAGGGAGGCCGAGAAGCATTAATGAGGACGATCCGATGAGATCTATCACGCGCTTCCCGACCTCGTACATGGCACTCGGAGCCGTGCTGAGTCCCTCGGCAACTTCGTTTGCGGGCTGACTCGCGTGCTCGATCTCGAGCGACGTGAAAGCGGGGCTACTCATTCGCCCGACCTCCCGGAGCCCGTCTTCTCAAATCGACCCCGAGGGAGCTCGACTTTGGGATAAGCGAGGCGACCTTTACCCGGCTCTCTCATAATCGATCCTTGATGATTCTGATAAATTCGCACGTGGGAATCGTGAGGCTCGCCTGACAAAAAGACGAGAACCCGGCTTTTGAAAACGCATCGATCACGTTTCAGCGCGCGCAGACCAATCAGAAATTTCTCAGGGCATGGATCTCACGGGTGAGCGAATTTCATCAGGAAATCTTACGTTCCGGGATTCATTCATCTCTGCGTCCAGAGGCCCTGAGGCGAGTCATGGCTTGCGCTTGCGACAAATCCGTAGTCACCGTGCCGCGAAGGCCAGGAACAGGGACTGGGATCAGCGACGCAAGAGGAGATCGGGCCGGCATGTTGCAAATAAGGAACGTGCATGTCGAAACCGTGTGCTAGCTTGCGACCTTTGCCTCTAGGTTTTTTATGATGAGCCCACGACCGGAATGAAACCTGTCGTGGAAGTGCCCGCAGTGTGCAGGAAGCCAAGGCCCCAAGGAGGCGGATATCACAGCATCGGACTTGCTGACCGACCTATCGAGGACGTATGAGCGACGAGTGCTTGAACGAACTCTCCGATATCATCGAATGCGGCGACACCGCGGCGGCCGAAGAGATCTTTCTTACCTATGAGCCCTATTTGCGGATGGTGGTAAGGCGACAGATGACCCCAAGACTTCGAACCCGTTTTGACTCGCATGACGTTGTGCAGTCGGTCTGGGCCGACACATTGCTGAGAGTCCGAGGCGGTCGGGGGCCCTTGCGGTTACCCGATCCTCCGCGTCTTCGGGCGTTCCTGGTTCGGCTCGTGCTCAACAGGTTCATCGATTTCTACCGGCGTCACCGAACTTCACTCGATCGCGAACGCTCCTTCTCCGAACAAGAAGAGCGGAACATCCCGGCGTCCCGATCCGACCGACCGAGTGAGGTTCTGCAGGCCGGCGAACTTTGGGCTTACCTCCTCAGCATTTGCCCTGCGGCTCACCATGACATTCTGCGAATGAAAACGCTCGGCGCTCCTCTTGCCGAAATCGCCAACCACACGGGGCTTCACGAGAGCAGCGTGCGCCGCATTCTCTATGATCTCGCGGGACGCTATGACGCTGGGAAGGCCTCCCGACCCGCTTGCTGAGGATGTTGCGTTGCGCGATGACCAAGCAAATCCAATGCTGTAGATTTCCGCCAGACTTCCTACCTTCCCCGACCGCCCCGGTTTTAATTCCTTGCCCCGACGTTAGAGGCAAGTTTGACGCGCCATTCCCGCCCCGCCCGCCCGGTGCCGAGAGTGCTCGAAGGATGCGATCGCGATGATTTCCTCGACGACAGGTGGTTCGCCGATCGCGAACCGAGGGCCGGGCTCAACCAGTCCCGAAGCCCTTGCCGAACGTATCGCCAATGAGTTGTCCTCGGCCTGGAGTCGGGGTGATCGTCGACGCGCCGAAGGTTTCCTCGCGGATTATCCAGAGATTCGCGATCGTCCCGAGGCCGCCGCGCGCGTCATCTACGAGGAATATTGTCTGCGCGAAGGAATAGGCCAGGCACCGGACCACGCGGAATTGATGGGACGTTTCCCGGAATGGCGCGACCAGCTCCGAATCCTCCTGGACTGTCACGACCTCATCCGGCCTCGTGCTCCTTTGCCTTGCCCCTTTCAAGCGGGCGACCTCCTGGGCGAGTACCGCATCCACTCGCGACTTGGGCAAGGGCGTCGGGGATCGGTCTTGCTCGCCACACAACAGACCCTCGCCGACCGGCCTGTGGTGCTAAAGCTCACTCGACGGTTAACCGGGGGACATGAGCATCTCGCCCTTGCCCGGCTTCCCCATCCTCACATCGTCCCGCTTTACACGGTACACGACTTTCCGGACCAAGACCTCCGAGCGCTCTGCATGCCTTACCTTGGCGGTGCCACGCTCGACCGCGTTCTCGACAGCCTCGAAGGTGTCCATCCCGCCGATCGGACTGGGGCAGCGCTGATCGACCACCTGGATCATGCGCGTACAGAGTTGACGGTCTCGCGCGATTGGAGCGACACGCGACAGGAACTCAATGCGTTGAGCTACGCCGGGATCATCGCGGGCTTTGGGGCGAAACTTGCCGAAGCGCTCCATTTTGCTCATACGCGCGGATTGCTTCATCTGGACATGAAGCCTTCGAACATTCTGATCACGGACGACGGTCGGCCGATGCTGCTCGACTTCCATCTCGCGCAAGGACCGCTCACGTCCGGCTCAGCCTGGCCCGAGCGGATTGGCGGGACGTTCGGCTATATGGCTCCCGAGCACGAGGCGGCGATGGATGCCGTTCTTCAGGGGAGAACTCTCCCATACGCCGTTGACGCCCGAGCGGATATTTACGCCCTTGGCGTCACGCTTTACGATGCGCTGACGGGCACGCCGCCCCCATCCGCGGGGGTCTCGGCGTCGGACTTGCTCAAGGCGAACCCAAGGGCCGGCACCGCGCTCGCGATGGTTGTCGTCAACTGTCTCGCGCGTGATCCTGAATCGCGTTATCCCAACGCCGCCGCACTCGCCACCGACTTGCGCCGGCTCCCATCCCGAGGGATTCCCGGGCGATGGAGTAAACTTCGTCACTCCGCCGTATCGCGACTTTTCCGCTCGCGAGATTCTTATTCGCGAAGCCCCGTTTTGTAGGGAGAGCAAGCGGGCTTGACCCACTCTACAAAATTTGATCATGTTTGCTTCACGATACATTCCCGTGTCGCACATCCAATGCGACGAGCTTGTATCCAGAGTCCTTCCAGGCATCAAATCCTCCGAGCAATGCGAACGCGCGATAGCCACGTCCTCGCAGCCAGAGCGCCACACGGGCGCTCGTCGCTTCGGAGGGTCAGGCACAAAGAACCACAACATCACGATCGATCGGAAGTTCGTTGACTCGCCGCTCGATGTCATCCGGCGGGATCTGGATTGAGCCGGGGATCAACCCAGGTTCGGATTCGACTTGAGATCCGTGGCGCACGTCCACGACTGTCGGAGCATCGCTTTGATTTGCGAGTCTTCGCGAGAGGGTCTTTACGTCGATCTTCTCGACCGGCTGTTGCAGGGCGAACGGCTCGACCTTGACCCCTTGGCCGAGTTTCGGGACATAACACTCGTGGCAAGCGGGGAGCATCCATTCAAAGCTCGCGAACAATTCCGAGTGTTCGATCCCCCGCGCCTCTTTTACGAGAGGCTGAATTTTTTGCCAGACCGCGATGGCGTAGCCACCGACGGTATGGAGAATCTGCTCCTCGCTTACGAGGCCGAGGCGAATCAGCGAACCGATCCGATCGTAGAACGATCCGACACGATGAAAGGCGAGCTCACCGTAATCTCCGCGGTGTTTCTCGACGAACTCGGCCCAGGTTGTCTCGCGGAGCGTGTGCATCAGCCAGAACTGAGCTTTCAAGAATTCGTCGCCCTGCCAGATGGTGAAGAGGTCGTTGGTGATCGTGAGAAAGCGATCTTTTTCCAACGATTTAAGTTGCCCGCGAACATAAAGCGCAGTGAACACAAAAGCGATCGTCGAGATCGTTGAAGCAACCGCGTTGATAGCGTTCCAATTCACGGGGTCGGTTCCTGTCGTCGTGAGAAAAGAAGAGTCAGGGAGACGATTTCAAGTCATTCCCCGTGGAAGGCTCCTCAATCGGGACCGGCCTGTAGATCCAGATCTTGCCACCAGGCTGAAGGGCGTCGAGCCGAAGGGTCCCCTCCTGGACGATCATTTTCTCGGCGTCGGACTTCTCATTGAGGCCCGTGTTTTGGTGGAGGATCTTTACCACTTTGCCGCGTTCTTTGACATCGACGACGATGGCCGTGTGGTGGGGATAATCTTCTCGCCAGGTGAGTATGCGATCTTTGGAGAGCGAGCGTTTTCCTTTGAAGACCGCGTCGCGAAACTGCAAGATGTCGCCGGGAAGCGCGTCCTTGAACGATTCGACAGGGCGTCCCCAGATGAAATCGCCTTCGGTTCCGCTCATCGAAAGCCGTTTTGCCCCCGCCTCTCTCAACGCTTCCACCGCCAGGCTCGTACACTGCCCGTTTGTCACCTTTTTACCAAGGTGATCACGGGCGTATTCCACCACCAACGCATTCACCGGCGGCAGCGCGGGTGTCTCTTTTTTTGACGGTGGTCCCGCCGATGACAAGACCCCGTAACTCAAAAACGTCAGAACCGCCAGCCATCGGGAACGCATGGTGGAAAATCTCCAACGATCGTGATGTCCGCTTCATCCTGACATTACTCATGTCGTCAACAGCATAGCAACGAAGACGATCGAGGCTAAGCCGACTTGTGGGCGTCAATAGAAAGGGGGGTTGAATGGTGGAAGTTGGATCGATCCAAAAACTCTGAGCTAGACTCTTGATTGATGGCGGATGGCCGATCAAACGTTACGGCTGAGAGTTGATTCTGAAACCTCAATTCGCTTGTGACCGCGCCGATAGTGGATTCCAATGAGGTTGATTCGACCCGTGAATCGTGTGAAGAGCATTCTCGTGACAGGATCGACGGAGACGATGCCATGATGAAAGGTCGCATATCGCTTGTCGTCGGTACGATGATGGTCCTGATGGTCGGCGCGATGGTCGGGATGTTCGTTCTCGTCTCCCGAACGCAGATGATTACCGAAATCCGGATTGCCCAGGATGCTCGGATAAGGGCGAACATGGCGGAACGCGAGGCGCATGCCGCGCGATCACAGGTGAGAGACCTTCAGAATTTCGCCGAGGCGCGGGCGGGAAACGAATCGGCGGTCCGAGGCTCTGAAATCGAATCTCTTCGTCGCGAGAATGATGGGCTTCGGTCTCGCATCAAGGCGATTGAGGATGCTCAAAAGGTCAAAACCGACCCACAGGGACACGTACAGGAACAGGGACCGCCGGGCGCTTGCGTTCCTTGACCTGAGCTTTCTCGGCTGCGGGCCGCTCTTCGGCAAAAGCCGCGTTCAATTCGTTGGCGAGACGAACACCCGCTTGGGCGAGCCGTCGGCGAATCACCGGGAGCGCGTGCTCGGAATACTCTCGGCCGATACGTGTTCCACGGGTCACGGGAGCGGCTGAGGGAGAGCCTGGCGGATTTTGATAGGCTTTCTTGGCTTCTTGCAGACTCTCGTCCGCCCAGGAATCCACGTTTCCCTTAGACCAGGCCGCGATGTTCTCGGGTGTCAGCAAGGGTTCGATGGAGTCGACCCACTTGCGATCATCTTTGCTTGCGTCTTCGAGGATTTGCGAGTCCCAGACGCGATGCAGGTTGGTGGCGGTGGGATCAGAGTAATACTGGACCTGGGTTTGGTTTCCCCCTCGGTCGTGATTGTCGCCGACATGCATAGGGTTATGCACATCTTCGACGAAATGGACGAGGAACAACAAGGCTCGGGTTCGCTCGGCCTTCGGGACGGTTCGGTCTGCCAGGATCTTGCGAAAGTGTTTGATCTTCTCGACCACGCAGGCACCATCGGTGCCGCAGTATTTTGGGTCGTAATGCGCGGCGGTGATCGGAACGTTCACAAAGTGCCAGCCCGCGGTGCCAGGCATTTCGGTGTGAGCTTGATCGTCGGCCCAACTGGCGATATTGACAAGGGTGTCACCCTCATGAAGCAGCTCCCGCACGCCGGCACGTGCCGCGGGGCTGAGACGTTCCATGGCGACACGGGTCGCGACCCGATGAGCCCGCGGACCCCACGCCCATGTCGATCTGGCCAGCATGAAGAAAACCATCGACAGACAGAGGCCTCGGCAACTCCAGCGAATCAGCGGACGAAATCGCATCGGTCGAAACTTTCAGGTCGGTAGGCGAAACGAACGGAAAAGACTCGGGCCATGACAGACACAAGCCTTTCCCGTCCGCGTGAAGTTTACGCTTCAGTCGACGACGATCAAGTCCTTGATTTTGGCGAACTCACCTTCTTTGATCCCCTTCACTTTCATGACGTCTTCCTTGGTCTTGAAAGGGGAGGATGCGCGATAATCAAGGATTGCCTGGGCCTTCACCGGTCCGATTCCCGGCAAGAGGTCGAGATCATCCCTGGACGCCTTGTTCAGGCTCACCAGCTTGCCCGGTGCGAGCCTGGGCTTGGGTGCTTCGGAAGTCGAAGCGGCCGCCTTTTTGGTCATGGCCTCTCTTGAGGCCGGCTTGGTTGTCGCCACGGGTGCAGGTGGAGCGGGGG
>JAYVYS010000472.1:0-2756 GCA_043784005.1 Isosphaeraceae bacterium | reverse complement strand
ATGTCGCGCCAGGGGATCACGCTTGCCAACACCGCATGTTCAACCGCGAGTTCGCCCGGCCCCCGCGACTTCGTCAGCAGCAGTAAGTCGTCACGCCCTTTGGCCTCGCTATAGGTCAGCATCTGAGAGCCGGTCCAGACCAGGACTGTCGCCCCGATCGCGACCGCCACAATCCGGCTCGCCTTTTTGAGTCGGCCTGTCGCCGCTTTGAATAACTTCAGATGGCCCGGAACATCGAGCAATTGCCCGAAAGCTCGGAGGAATCCCTGCCGCATTCCCACGAGCACAAAGATTACGGATAAACCCCCGAGGGTGATGCCGAGGGCGTCGAAGTTGGGCGAGGCTGTCGAAGGTGACAGGGTGCCACTGCCAAACCAGCGGTGGATCGCCACCGAGACGAGGGAGCCTGTCGGAGTCTTTGCCGTCGCGCTGATCGCCGCCTGTGCCCAGATCAGAAGCCCGTTCAAAACGACACCCCTTCCCAACCCACTGACGACCGATCGCCCACCCGACGACAATTGTAATGAGTCGGACACCCCGACGACAGATAGAGCCGGGCGAACTCGCTGGGAGCTGACGTGGAGCCCTCGAACGTCGCAATCGGCCTCCCTTGAAACGCGGGAGACCAACCTGGGGTAATACGGAGTACACCGGGTAGGATGGAGCATCTTCCCTGGCGATGACCGATCAGTCGGAATGAACGTGTCAGGACTCCCATGCGACGCAGCCTTCTCTCGGCCCTGGCCTTAATTGTGATTGTCGGTGCCATTGCCGCCGCGAATCTCAGGCGTGACGGCAGTGGCGTGGCGATCGACTGGCGAATTATCCGGCTCCCACCTCGCGAAGTTATTGTCGATTCCCCGCGCAAGGGGGAGATCGTCCAGACGATCACGGCACCAGGCACCGTCGAGTCGATCGACGAAGCTCAGATCGCATCGCAGTTGATAGGTCGAGTGGTCGAGGTTCCTGTGAAGGACGGCGATCTCGTCAAGGCGGGCGATGTCCTCGTGAGACTGGACGCGACCGATGCCAATGCCCGGTTCGAGTCGGCCACGGCTCGCCGTCAGCGGCTGGAATCGGCGATCGAACAGACGAGCGAAGACCTCAAGAAAGCCAACCGCGACGAAGATCAGGTGCGCAGGCTCGCAGGACGTGGTGGTTCGACCCCGACCGAACTGGCCGATGCTCGGACGGGGGTCGCCAAGGCGAAAGCATCGCTCGAAATGTCGCGTCGGGAGATGATCGAGAGCGAGTCGATGATCAAGACCTCGCAGCAGGATCTCGACCGAACGGTGATCCGTTCGCCAATCGATGGAGTGATCTCAGGCCTGAATGTGGATGTGGGCGAGATCGTGATCGCGGGTACGACCAATTTGCCGGGCAGTGTCTTGATGACCGTCAGCAACCTGGGCCGGATGCGGGTCCGGGCGGATGTCGATGAGACCGATATCCCGCTCGTGAAACCCGATCAACCGGCCAATGTTTACCTCCAGGCCGATCTGAAGCGAGGTGTCCCCGGGTCGGTCGATCGCATTGCCGCCAAGGGGAAGCTCAAAGGCGAAACAACGGGCTTTGAAACCCTCGTGCGTGTGGAACCCACCGATGAGAGTCCAATCCTTCGGCCCGGTATGACCGCCACCGTCGAGGTCGAGGTCAAGCGCTCTCCCGAAGCGCTCGGGGTGCCGGTGCAGGCGGTGATCCATCGCCGCCGCAAAGATTTGCCTGATAACCCCTCTGTCCGTGCCTGGCTGGAGAAAGCTCCCAAATCTCCCGGCGAAAAGGCTGTCGAAGTCGAAGCCCGCTACGTCAAGATCGTCTTCGTGGTCGAAGGGACCGAGGTCCACGCCCGCCCCGTGGAGACCGGCCTTTCCGACGAGCGGCGGATCGAAATTCTGTCTGGTCTGAAGGCGGGCGAGCGGGTCGTGATCGGTCCGTTCCGGGCTCTCGACGAGTTGAAAGATGGAGACACCGTACTCTTGAAAGCGTCTGGCGCTGTGGTCGGGTCTGAACAATAAAAGCTGCAAACGCATACAGACTCACTGCAGAGATCACAGAGTGTGCAGAAATGCTGTTGTCCAATGACTGATCTGTATCAGACTCCAGTAACGACCGAAATGATCATTGACCGAATATGGATTATCTTCTGTTTCGTTCTTTATCCAGGTCATGCTGCCCTGGGCTTGTTCACCAGCATCTCTGCGCACTCTGTGGTGAATCCTTTCTCAATAACTCGATAACATGAACACAAAACCGATCATCCGTCTCGAAGGCATTACCAAGAGCTACCCGATGGGTGATGAGGTAGTGTATGCGCTGCGAGGGCTGGACCTGGCGATCGGCCAGAATGAGCTGGTGGCGATCATGGGTCCATCAGGGTCGGGGAAATCGACCTTGATGAACATCCTGGGATTGCTCGACGTGCCGACCTCAGGGCAGTACTGGCTCGATGGTCGCGACGTCGCCCAGCTCGCCCAATCGGAGCTGGCACGCGTGCGCGGCAGGCAGATCGGGTTTGTGTTCCAGACCTTCGAATTGCTTCCCAGACAAACCGCGCTGCGCAACGTCGAACTGCCCCTGACCTATAGCGGTGGTCCCAATCGTCGGGGTCGGGCGATCGAAGCGCTCGAGCGTGTTGGACTCGGCAACCGGATGGGACACCGGCCCAACCAAATGTCGGGCGGGCAACGTCAGCGTGTGGCGATCGCGCGGGCGCTGGTTCAGAAGCCTTCTCTACTCCTGGCCGACGAGCCGACGGG
>JAYVYS010000471.1:0-6942 GCA_043784005.1 Isosphaeraceae bacterium | reverse complement strand
CTCGGTCAACCTCAGTGTGGGAGCGGCCACGTTCCGGGTTCGGGTTCGGGATGTCGTCGGCAACGCGAGTCCAGCGGGATCTCCTTACACACTTAACATTGTCGATGCGACCAATGGTGATTACAGCGGAGATGGCAAGACCGACCTCTCGGTTTTTCGGCCCGCCACTGCGCAGTGGATCGTCACCAATCCCTCCACGGGAAGCACCTACTTTCAGGTTTACGGTGCCTCGAACCTGACCGACATCCCGGTGCCGGGAGACTACGACGGCACGGGTCACGCCGAACTTGCCGTCTACCGAGTAAGCACGGCTCAGTGGTTTATCAACTCACCCTCGGGTGCCCGTGTGGTTACCTTCGGTGTGCCCAACCTCACCGACATCCCGGTCCCTGGCGACTACGACGGCGTAGGATACACGGAACTCGCCGTGTTTCGACCCAGCACAGCGCAATGGACCGTTCTCGGCCCGAGCGGTGCTCACGTGATTGCCACGTTCGGCGCTCCGAACCTCTTGGACATCCCGGTTCCGGGTGACTACGACGGCCTAGGACGCACCGAGCTGGCGGTCTTCCGTCCGAGCACGGCCCAGTGGTTCGTCCTGAGCCCTGGCGGCGGACGCTTGATGGGAACGTTCGGAGATACAAGCCTCCGAGACGTCCCCGTTCCCGGCGATTACGATGGAATCGGCCGTACCGAGTTGGCGGTCTTCCGCCCGAGGACCGCTCAGTGGTTCGTCCTATCGCCGGTAGGCGGGCGGTTGCTCACGACCTACGGTGCCAGCGCATTATTCGACTACCCGACCGTGGCACCCGTCGGCAGCATCAAACGGCTTGGCACGGCGGGGGGTATCCGGATCGCCTCGCTGAGCGTCTCCGCCGCGTCGCGAACGAGTGCCGATATGATCGCACCGGCCGACGCTGCGGCTCCCGTTCCCATTGTCACCACGCCCACGATCCACACGAAGAAACGCCCGCCGCAACACCACGCGGATGCTCTGTTGAGGGCGGCACTGGAAAGCCTCCTGAGAGACTCGCTTCGGCGACGGAAGGGTTGATCGCGAGGGAGTGCGGCCAAAGAACGCCTCGTTCTCAATTGGGGAAAATTTTCTCAAAGGGCTAGAGTCTCTCGACCCCGTCGGTGTTTGATGGGTATGAGTTCTCGATTGTGGAGGGTCTCTCGGCCACGTCGGTCCTTGGTTGGCCCGAGTTTTGCTTGGTTAAGTGTACCTTTTGATTCACCCTTGGAGAGCGCGGCCTTGAAGATCTTCCACTGCGACAGCTGTAATCAGCTTGTATTCTTTGAGAACTCAACCTGTGTGAAGTGCGGGCAGGTGCTTGCCTATCTACCGGACCGCGAAGACGTCGGTACGCTCGAACCCGATCGACAGAACCCCCTGCTTTTTCGGGCGTCTTTGCCGCCAACGAGGGCTGGGAAGGGGTCTTCAAGTTTAGCTCGGACTTCCGAAGCGCCTGCGTATCGGCTCTGTGCGAACTACAGTCAGAATCAGGTTTGTAACTGGGCGGTCCCCGCCGATGATCCCGATCCGCTCTGCCTCTCATGCCGGTTGACGCCAGTCATCCCCGATCTCAGCCGACCCGGCCATCGCGACGCCTGGGAAAAACTCGAGGCTGCCAAACGCCGCCTGATGTACAGTCTCTTGAGTTTTGGTCTACCGGTAAAGTCAAAGGTCGAAGACCCTGAGCGGGGTTTGGCCTGCGAGTTTCTTGCCGATCCCCCTCCGAATAGTCTTGACGCGAAGCCGGTTCTCACCGGTCATGAAAACGGTTGGATCACCATCAACGTGGCTGAGGCCGATGACTCAGAGCGCGAACGTCGTCGCAACGCGATGGGCGAAGACTATCGCACTCTTCTCGGTCATTTTCGTCACGAAGTCGGCCACTATTACTGGGATCGATTGATTCGCGACTCGAACAAGCTCGAAGACTTTCGCAATCTGTTCGGTGACGAACGCCGGAACTATGCCGAAGCTTTGAAACGTCATCATGCCAATGGCGCGCCGCAGGGATGGCAGTCCTCGTTTGTCACAGCGTACGCAAGCTCTCACCCTTGGGAAGATTGGGCGGAGACGTGGGCGCATTATCTTCACATCAGCGATACGCTGGAAACCGCGATGGAGTGCGGCCTGTCGTTAAGGCCCAAACGGGCTGACGAGCCGAGCTTGAGTCCGAACATCGTCATCAACGGAGCCAAGACACCACCGTTTGATTCGCTGATCGAACATTGGTATCCTTTAACATATGTCCTCAATAACCTCAATCGAGGCATGGGTATGCAAGACGCCTACCCGTTTGTGCTCTCCACTCCTGCGGTGAATAAGCTCAGATTCGTCCATGAAGTGATCCACGGCGTGAAATAGGCGATAAAATCCTGGGCCGGTCAGAATGCGAGGCCCGCGCACGGCCCCCTCAAACCGTATGATATCGGAGTCCGATCCTGCGAGTGAATTCGTTAAACGCTCGCACCTTTGGGCTTTTCGAGCGAATCGAAAAGCCGGCTCACACTCTCGCGGCGGTGGATCGATAGAATGGCTTCCGCAAACAGGTTGGCAACACTGATGACCTTGCAGCAGGGCGCAAGTTCTTCAAAGCGGTAGCCGATCGTGTCGGTAAAGACCATTTCCTTGATGGGACTTCGGGCGATCTTAGCGGCCGAGCCCTTCGAGAACACGCCATGGGTCACGCATGCGTAAACGTCTTTGGCCCCGCGATCTTTCGAGGCGATGGCCATCTCGATCAAGGTGCCGCCCGAGATTGTAAAGTCGTCGACGATCAAGACGTTCTTGCCCTTCACATCGCCCACAATATCCAGCATCTCGGCATGTTCGTCGTGAGCCCTGCGAACCTTGTTCCCAAAAACGACAGGCGCACCCATCATCTTGGCGAAGTTATACGCCTGCTTGCCGAATCCGACGTCGGGGGCCGCGACAACCAGATCGGGTATCTGCTTGCGCCGGAAGTAGTCGACGAGGACCGGCATCGCGTAGAGGTGGTCGACCGGAATCTTGAAAAACCCTTGAATCTGCGGACTATGCAGGTCCATCGTCAAGACGCGGTCGGCTCCGGCGGCCTCAATGCAGTCTGCGCAAACACGTGCGCGAATCGAGACGCGAGGCTCGTCTTTCTTGTCCCCCTTGGCGTACGAGAAAAAGGGGATGACGGCTGTGACCTGGTTCGCGCTCGCACGTTTGAAAGCATCGATCCAGAAGAGAAGCTCCATGAAATTGTCGTTCACAGGATACTCCGTACCCTGAACGATGAAAACGTCGCGGCCCCGGACGTTTTCCAGGACGCGGACGAAGACGTTACCTTCGCTAAATTGTAATGTCTCCGAACGCGCGATCTCAGCCCCGATCCTCGTGCAGATCGCCTGGCCGAGACTTTCGCTCGCCCTACCCGCGAAGATCTTCAGCTCGCCGAACGGGTCGGACATCTTCGCGGAGCTATTGCAGCCGACAAGCGTCTTATCCATATTCCAGCGGTTCCGGCTTGCCCGTGTTTGAACGAAGTCGCCGACGCCGGCGCTTTGTCGGCTGTCCCCGCTCGATCGCTCGCATCGACGAGGTGAAAGCATGTCACCCGCCGAGCTGATTCTCTTCGACGAACGTCATGAATCCTGCACTAAGCTTAACAGACGGCCAACGGGGTGACTACCAGGAAGCCGATTCAGACGTCAAACTATGCCGGCTCCGCGCGAAAAAAAACGCAAGGGTTGCAACGGCTTGATTACAATAAAAATCATTCGCCGAGGGTCTGCTCGGATTGGTCACGATTCGAAGGAGTTCAAGACGATGAAGTTTTTTCCCAAATCATTGAGCAACATTGGGTTAAATGTGGTTGTCCTGGGAGCCGTCGTGGCCATGGGAACGGTCGGGTTCTTGAGGATTGGGCAAATCGCTCCACGCCCGCGTTCCCGCATCCACGCCCTTTCCACGAGTTTTCAGCCGGTCCAGGCAGATCACCTTGATGGCGGCGTCGCCTGGCTCAATACCGGTGGACCGATCAAGCTTCGCGAACTCAAGGGGAAGATCGTCGTCCTCGATTTCTGGACCTTCTGCTGCATCAACTGCCACCACGTTCTCCCCGACCTCGCCAAGCTCGAAGAAAAATATAAGAACGAGATTGTCGTGATCGGTGTCCATACGCCAAAGTTTGTCGCCGAGCGCGACGTGGCCAATGTCCGCCAGAAGGTCCGGGAATACGGCATCAAGCATCCGGTGGTCTGCGACTCTGATCAAATCATCTGGAACCATTTCGGAGTCTCCGGATGGCCGACCGTCGGCGTGTTTGATCCCGAGGGCAAGGTGGCGTTCGCGGTTTCCGGCGAAGGTCATTTCGCCGAACTCGACAAGGTGATCGGCGACCTCGTCTCAAAATACAGAGGCAAAGGGCTAGACGAGACCCCTGTGCATTTCTTTCCTGAAAATGAGAAGCCCGACCTCACCCCCCTGCTCTATCCCGGCAAAATCTTGGCCGACGCCGAGGGTCAGCGCCTCTTTATCTCGGACACCGGTCACAACCGAATCGTCATGACGGACCTCGCCGGCAAGAACCCCGTTCTGATCGGTGACGGAACCGCGAACCTCAAGGATGGCGGGTTTGCGAATTCCGCCTTCCATCGGCCGCAAGGGATGTCGCTGGTGGGTGAAACGCTTTACGTGGCCGATACCGAGAACCACGCGATCCGCGCAGTCGACCTGAAGGCGAAAACCGTTTCGACGGTGGCGGGAACCGGTTCGCAAGGGCAGCGCGTCGCCCGGGACGACGCTTTGATCCCCACCTCCAAAAAGGCGATTAACAGCCCGTGGGATCTCGCCCACATTCCCGGTTCAAACGCGCTTTACGTGGCGATGGCCGGACCGCACCAGATCTGGAAGTTCGACCTTGAATCGAAGCAAATCGGTGTGTTCGCGGGAACCGGAAATGAAAACATCATTGATGGACCCGCCGCAACCGCCGCGTTCGCCCAGCCGAGTGGTCTGGCGACCGATGGGTCAACCCTCTTCGTAGCCGATTCCGAAGTCTCGGCGCTTCGCGCGATCGCACTCGGCGACGCCGGTCACACCGTCAAATCCATCGTCGGTGAAGGGCTGTTTGAGTTCGGAGACATCGACGGCCAGGGCAAAAATGTCCGACTTCAGCACTGCCTGGGTCTCGCATTCGCCGATGGCGTTCTCTACGTCGCCGATACTTACAACAATAAGATCAAAGCCTGCGACCCGAAGACTCGCGAGGTGAAAACCTACCTCGGGACAGGTAAGCCCGGCGAAAAGGACAGCCCGGCCGAATTCTACCAACCCGGAGGTCTGAGCGTGGCGGGCAAGACCCTCTATGTGGTGGATACCAATAACCACAAGGTCCGCGTGGTCGATCTTGAAACGAAGAACGTGAAGACCCTGGAAATCAGTATCGATCCCCCCGTGTCGAAGCCTCGCAAACCGTTGTTCCTGAACGTAACTCTTCAGAAAGAGCAGTCGGTCCTGGTGGCTCCTGGCGAGGGATTCATCCTCGACGTGACCGTTCCGATCCCGACAGGGTTCAAATTGAATGCCGAGGGCAGCATGCCCTATCTTGTCGAAACGCCTGGAAAAACCGGCCTGATCACCTTTCCTGAAGCGGGAATGAAGCTGGAGAAGCCTGAGAAGAACATCCCTGTGAGAATCGGGCTAACCAAGCTCGCGACGGCCGGCGAGACTCTCGACCTGAAGCTCTCGGTGTCGGCATTTGTATGTAGCGCAGGTTCGAACCTCTGTACGATTAAAAGCTACGTGTGGCCGGTACGGGTCACGTTCGCGGCAAACGGGAAAACGGTGGCGGCGATTCCGGTTCAATGATTGAGTAAGAGTGGAGAGTTTAACCGCGGATGCCGCAGATAAATGCAGATAAAGAGAATTGAAAAATCTTTATCTATATCTATCCGCGTCATCTGCGGTTCGTTCGTATTCTTCCCGCTCACACTCCCGGCTCATTGGTTCCGGGGACGAGGCGCAAACCGATCGGCAACGCATCACCTAATGCCTGACCCTGCTCACCCGCCTCGCGTTCGGTGTACTCGCGAACGGGCTTCAGGTCATTGTCATTCGCTCCGAGTTTTTCGAGCTTTTCGAGCACTCGCACGCGCAACTCAGCGTCGATATCGCGTGTACGGTCCCCGCAAAGCTTCGCGAGTTGCCCGAGTGCGAAGATGGCGTCGGTTGTCTCGCGACCAGAAGCGAAATCGCGTGCGATCATGACATCCAGCCACCGCTCAGCGGTCTCACACGGAACAGCGGTGTTCGCGGGTCCGTAGAGAAGCGACCTGGCACCGAGACGTCCGATTGACCACAATACATGATTCGCCAGATTCGGAAGTGAAAGCTCCTTCGCGAGCACTTGACCGAGCGACTCTTTTTGCTCGGCGCTGATCCGTTCCAGGCTCGCCGCGCAGCGCCACATCTCGGCGAGTTCGTGGGGCTCGGGCTTTGGACGGGCGGCTTTCTTCACGACCCCGGTCTTCGCGGGAAGAAGAAATGGCAAGAGGCGGCGGCCGATTTCCTCGTGATGCGGACGCGACAGCCCCGCGGCGACACGTCGCCACAAGATCCACCATTCAGCCCAGCACTGCAGGTCTTTTGTGTGCTTGACGCCGAGGTGAAACACAGGCCAGATCGCCTTGATCCGAATCTCATCGAGCGGGAACCCCAGGCCGGGCCTGAGGCAGTAGCCCGCGAGGTTATACCAACGAGACTCGTATCGGGCGCTGCGGTTTCGTGATTCCGAGAGGTCGCGAAGCGGCTCCCATAAGGCCCTCAAGGCCGAGGGCGGCCAACGGTCGCGCGGGACGTCCTGAAAAGTCCTATTCTTTACAAAGAATACTATGGCTATCAGCACTATGATAAACATCTCCAACTGGACTTGCCCTTTGCTTATGAATGGATGAAAAATA
>JAYVYS010000470.1:0-7288 GCA_043784005.1 Isosphaeraceae bacterium | reverse complement strand
GGGACCGTCCCTCGCGTGCTTTTCTCCGACGAGGAGAATTACCTGTTCGCGATGACCTGCGCCCCGGACGACTCCGCCGTCTGGAAAGAGCAACTACTCGCGGGGAAAATCGATCCCGCCGTCGGTCGTCAAGCCGGCGAGATCCTCGCGACCATCCACCGGACGACCCGAGACCACCCCGCGCTCGGCGGCAGACTCGCCGACATGACCGCTTTCGACGAGTTACGAATCGACCCGTTTTACCGAGAGATCGCCAGGGTTCACCCCGAGATCGCGCCGGTGATCGAAGAACTGATCGCTTCGATGAAAGACGTGCCTCACCCCTGCCTGGTCCTGGGAGATTTCAGCCCGAAGAACATCTTGGTCCACTCCAAAGGCTTGACACTCGTCGATTTCGAGACGGCGCACGCGGGAGACCCGGCTTATGACCTCGGATTCTTCCTGAGCCATCTGTTCCTTAAGAGGTTTAGCCGCGAGATGAATCGTTTGGCTGTGGAAGATGAGCGTGAATTATTCGATAGGCAGCATCTGTTCATGGATCTGCGGGCGGAATTCCACTCGGGCTATCAAAGCGAAAACGAATCGCCGCGTTTCGGACACCATGCGTTCGCTTGTTCACTCGCGCGCATCGACGGTAAAAGTCCTGTCGATTACCTTGACGAGGTCTCACGAAATTTCTTTCGTGTGGTGTTGTTGCAAAACTTGGGGCGTGAAAATGGCATAGAAAATGCGTGTGATGAATTGTTTTGATAAATAAATGGTTTCAAGTTTCTTGTTCCTTCCGATGCAAAGCAAGGTGAACCGGTGTCGACGCTCACAACGCTGAAGGCCCGAGAGGTGCTCGATTCTCGGGGCAGACCGACGGTGGAGGTGGAAGCGCGGTCATCTTGCGGGGCGGTGGGCCGCGCGATCGTGCCCTCGGGCGCGAGCACGGGACGGCATGAGGCCTTGGAACTGCGCGACTCGGGCCATCGACGCTACGGCGGACTTGGCGTGAGGACTGCCGTCGGGCATGTTAACAACGAGATCGCGAACGTGGTCCATGGTGATGACCTGGACGACCAGGAAGGGCTCGATAAGCAACTTGTGGAGTTGGATGGAACTCCCGATAAATCGCGTCTCGGGGCCAACGCGGTCCTTGGGGTTTCGCTTGCGCTGGCACACGTCGCGGCGGCCGCTCGTGGTGAGGAGCTCTACGTCCATTTGAACCGGCTTTGGCGGCGAAAAGCCGGATCGACCGGGCTCGGCGAACTTTCGATGCCCATGCCGATGGTCAACATGATCTCGGGAGGGCTTCACGCGGGGGGGAATCTTGACTTTCAGGACTTCTTGGTCATTCCAGTGGGAGCCTCAAGCTATTCCGAAGCGTTGGAATTAGTGGCGCTTGTATATCGCGCCCTCGGAGCGGTCTTAAAAAGTAAAAAGGAGGCGACGGCTCACCTTGTCGGCGATGAAGGGGGTTATGGTCCCCGGCTGCGAAGTAACGCTCAGGCGGTCGAGATGATCCTCGAAGCGCTCGTCGCCTGCGGGATTGAGCCGGGAAAGGAAGTGGCGATCGCGCTCGACATCGCTTCGAGCCACTTCTTCAACGCGCAAAAAAAGGTCTATCGCCTTTCGGCCACCGGCGACGACGCCCTCGACTCGCCGAGTATGGTTGCTCTGCTGGGTCATTGGTCGAAGGTTTACCCGATCGTCTCGATTGAGGACGGGCTCGCCGAGGACGACTGGGAAGGCTGGAAGACGCTCACGGCGAAGCTCGGCGGCAAAATTCAGCTCATTGGTGATGACCTGTTCGCGACCCAGTCGGCCCGGATCGCGAAAGGCGTTGAGGCGAAGGCGGCGAACGCGGTCTTGATCAAGTTGAACCAGGTCGGGACGCTCTCTGAAACCCTTGACGCCATGCTCCTGGCGCGTCGAAACGGCTACAGGACCGTGGTTTCGGCCCGATCCGGCGAAACCGAGGACACGACCATCGCCGATCTTGCCGTGGCGACGGGTGCCGGTCAGATCAAGATCGGTTCCGTGGCCCGTTCCGAGCGGCTCGCGAAATACAACCGCTTGCTCCGGATCGAGGACGATCTCGGAGCCTCCGCGCCATTTGCGAGGTGGGGGCGTTGATCATTGGGTGTCGCTTCGGCGTTTCTCGCCGCACGATGGTCAAGCTCGGCGCAACTCTCATTCCTCATCGCGGCTCATTTCTCCGAAATGAGGGTTGGCTCGGGATCGCTTTTCGTGGCTCACCACGGAACTTCATTGGAAAAATGTTCTCAAACTGGTAGGCGGTGCCCACTCTTCGAGAGAAAATAACCACCCTCTCGACCCTTCCGGCGATATGAATCTCCCCCTGTATACTTGGTTTATGTCGAGTCGGTTAAAAAACCATAAACCTCGCCGAGAATTCCTCAAGTTCCGGTTTACACAATTCGGGGGTTGGATTATCTTCTCGACCGTTCGGGCCGGTTCGGTGAAGTGGCTGAGGCACACTTATCCGTGTTCGGTTCGAGACGGCCAGGCATGGAGGCCAGGTGGTGAACCCCTCGATCGACATCTTGACCATTCACGGTCTCTATCCTCTGTGTCGCCGCCGCTCGGACCGGTCCGCGGTCGTCGCCGCGTCCGTCGCTCCGAGACGCGCAGTTCGTGTCTCCCCCCGGCACAGTCCTTACGGAGCCTCCAGAGAGGACCGTGAGAGCCGGCCCGCGCGGGCCGCCACCTCCTTGACCGCTGCGAGGCGAATCGAGGTGGAGGGTTCCGTAGCGATGAATCATGAGGCGATCGCGACAGCGACATGACCAATGCGGTAGTGGGTTGATCAAGGGTTCCCTCGGGGCATCGATCGTGGGTCCGGCTTGTGGGTCGTCATGACCCTGGCTCAAAACCCCGACGAACGGCGGCGGCATGACGCCGTCGCCAACGTTTCAGGAGGAAGCGATGTATCGATTTCGCGGTTGGACACGCCTTCGGGCATCCGTGGTCGCCTTCGGGCTCGTCGCCGCGGCTGCGGGAACGGCGCAGGCGGCTCCGATAACGACCTCTCCGATGATGACTTACAATACCATCGGGTCGATGGTCGGCGACCCGGGCGTAACGGTCGCCCCCGACACGGTCAGCTATGTGCCGGTTTCCGGGGCTTCGTTCCTCGCCCCGTCTTCACTGAGCTTGGGAGCGTTTCAGGTCAAGACGCTCCCCGCCGGACAGACGGTCACTTACGACAACATCCCATTCTCGATCAAGTTCACCACCACTCAGGTCGGTGGCGACACGCCAAACCCGAACTCCACCCCGTTCACCATTTCGGGTCACCTTTCGGGAACAGTCAACGGTCCAAGTCAGTCAAACGTCGTGGCGACATTCGACAAGCTTCCGCCGTCCGCGACGTCGACCGACACGACCGACCCCGGCTTCCAATTCAAGACCGGTCTGTACGCGAACACGCTGAAGATCGCCGACAATCCGCTGACCCTGGTCCCCTCGTCGACCAACAACGGGATGACCACCGTTCAGGCAAACCTCGTCACCAGCACCTACACAGCGCCGGTGCCTGAGCCATCGACGATCCTGCTGTTCGCGGCCACGGCCGCGGGCCTTGGCCTCCGCCGTCAGATTCGCCGCGCCCGTCTCGCCGACTAAGAGACGACGATTGTTGTGCGGTCCGGGACCCCCATCACCGCCACGGATCGAACCCGAGCGGCGACGGACGGATTTCGAGGCGGGCGAATGACTGCCGCCCGACCTCGGCTCCGACCGGAGCGCCTCGGCAAGGCACGGCGAGACGAGATGACGCGCTCCCTGATATGACGTGGCTTGAGCCCGGACCCGCGGCCGTTCGCCCGGGAGGGGATGGGATGAAAAGAACACACTCACGTGTCGAGGCCGGGACCCCGGCGATCGACGAGACACAGCGATCCAAGATCAGCCCTGCCCGAATCGATCGACAACCGATCGACGTGCTGAGCGGATCACGAATCCGACCGAACTCAAAGGACCTTACATTGATGACTTTCATTCGAAGCACCCGACTGTGGGCCCTGGCGCTCGGCCTCGCGGTGTTGGGCGGGGTGGCCCCGGACGCCAAGGCGGCACCGATCCCCTACACGACCGTCGGCATGGTGGGCACACCGACCAGCGGACCGAGCAACCTTGTCTATTACAATGATGTCACCAGCGGCATGTTGAACGGCTCCGGCAGCCTCGACCTCGGCCAGTTCGTGATGTCTCCGATGGCAAAGACCACGAACGCCACCTTCACGAACACTCCGTTCAACGTGATCGTGTCCTCGGGTGCCAACTCCAGCGCGAACGTCACCGGACTGCTCAACGGTTCGATCGGACCGAACGCGGCCAGTCCGTCGCTCTCGGCCACCTTCACCGGCATCAACGCCTGGGGCCAGAATGCTCTACCCTTCGGCCTGAGCCTTCCCCTGAACACACCCTTCCAGCTTTCGATGACCAACGGCACCGCCGCCGCCCCGACCATCTTGAGCGGAGCGGCCACCGTCCCCGAGCCCACATCGATCGCCGTCTTCGCCATCGCCCTGGGCGGCCTGGCCATGTATCGCCGTCGCCGCGCCGCCTGAGCGAAGCGATCCGATTGATGCTTTCCAACGAATCCACCCCGGCCCATGTTGGCCCGGGGTGGCTTTTTTTTTATGCCCCGACGAGGAATGAAAGCCACTCCCGGCCAGGAGTCTTCATCGTTACCCATAACAAAAAAGCCGGACCGCTCCGGGAAATTCCCCAGAGCAGCCCGGCCGTGGCGAACAATGCCATCCTGACGATCGTCTCACCTGACTGAAGTCATTCATTTCCGCTTGGGCGAGGCTTCTTTCGCGGCCGGAGCGGGACGAGGTGTCGCCGCAGGGGTGGGAAGAGGTGTCGCCGCAGGGGTGGGAAGAGGTGTCGCCGCGGGGACGGGTTGAACGGCAGTCACCGGGTGCGGAGCCGGCGGACGGGTTTCCGGGCCGGGCTCGTGGCGGGTCGGCGCGGCGGCTGGAGCCAGAGGGCGTGCCGCTCGGTCGAATTCCGGGTGGACGGGCGCGGCGGGGACGGCACGAGCGGGTTCCGCACGCTGAGCCATCACAGGCGAGCGAGGCATGTCCACTGAGCGGGCGGCGGGACGCTCGGATGCCCCCGGCGCGGCGCGTCGAGACTCCTGCTCCAGACGAGTTCGATCCTCACGGTATTTGTTGAGCTGGGTCGACTGAGCAGAGATTTCCTGACGGCGAGCCTCATTGATCTTTTCGAACCGCATCGCGTCTCCCGCAGACCCACTGGAAGCCGGAGTGGCGAGCTGACTCAATGGCTTGGCGAGAGTGAGGTTCGCCGCGGCGGCGGGCATGATCGTGTTCGCGCCGACCGGACGGGCAGCCAGATTGCGAGTCTCGGCGAAGGTGCGGGGTGGGCGCGCCTCGGCGTGATCGCGACGATATTGGTAAACGTCGTGCATCTCGTTCGCCCAGCGCGGGTTATTGGGCATGTTTTGCGCCGCCGAGTACGCGTAGATCGGGTCATAGCCGTAACGGCTGTTGTGGAACGCGTACGATGGATAGATTCCCGACTGGTAGTTGTTTGCTCCGTAATAGTCTCCGAACAGGTAGGAGTGGGATGTCGGACGGGCGAACAGGCTATACGCCAAGGCCGAGGTCAGCAACCCGACGCCGGGGGTGTAGGCGAAATTGGGCCGGTTATAGACGCCTTGCCCGAAATAGACGGGTGCGAACAACTGGCCGCGAGTCGCCAACGGATAATCCCAGTAGCCAGAGTTGGAGACATAGCCGTTGGGCGTCCACGAGGTCGAAGCCGGTGACCACATCCAGTTCGGCTGGTTATTCACCCAAAACCCCGGACGCCATTGGTATTGGCTGTCCTGCCAGGTCCAGAGCCCCGGTGCCCATATCGCATTCGCAGCGGGTGCCGGAGAAGTTGGCCCCTGTTCCAGACTGGCAGGCGGCGCGGGCAGATATTGAACCTGCGTCGTGTCGGTCGTTCCCCAGTAACCCGGAACCCACTGTGACCCCCCGTCCACCGGATTCCAGTATCCAGGGACCCACTGACGACCCTGCGGGATCGCTCGCCAGACCCCGCTGACCCAGAGAAAGTCATTCCGAGAGTCGTCCCAGGACCAGTACCCTGGAATCCACTGGACATTAGCCCCCTCGGGCTTCTGGTCCGGCGCCAATTCCTTGATCGGGGCGGGCACGGATTTGGGCACGACGGGGCTTGCCTTGGGGTCGTACAGAACCGGTTGAGCAAATGCCTCGTGGATCGGCCCTTGAGTGAGAACCTCCCCTCCCGAAGCATCCTCCCCTCTTAACGGATCCTGTGCCTGCCAGGCCCTCGCGGGGCCGGCGCAGAGTACCAGCAAACCTGCCATCGCCAACAATCGGTGCGTTCTCCTCATGATGTGCCTCCTCAAAACCAGAATCGATGGGTACGGACGTAAAAAATACGTCCCGCATCCGCGCTGTGTCAGATCTTTGAAGGCAAATCTCGGGCCTTAAAGGGCTCCCGCACCCGATTACCGGATCAAGACAAACATGTTCGCGCTTCTTCCCAGCCCACAATGCGGTCCGCCAGTACGACAATGCGCGAGTAGCGCAGATCAAAGTCGCAGGCCATCCCCAAGAAACGCATCTCCCCGATCCTTTCCCTAACGATTCGGTGATGACGCTGGCCTTGCCCCCGACCCGTTTCCGACGGATCATGGGAAAGAGCGGTCCGGACACCTCGCGTCCGACGCTGAGTTAGAAATGTCGGTAGAGAAGAGGATGAGGCAGGTGCCCAATGGCGGCCGGACCAATCGAATTGATGGCCAAGGCCCGCGCGGGCGAAGCCGAGGCATTGGGTGAACTCTGTGCGCTCTACCGGAATTACCTCCGAATGGTCGTCCGGACCGGCCTCGGGCCTCGTCTTCGAGAGCGTGTCGAGCTGTCCGACGTCGTTCAAGAGGCACTTGTCGAGGTCGTTCGCCAGTTTCCTCAATTCACCGGCCAGAACGAGGCGGCCCTCGTCGGCTGGCTCCGTAGGCTCGTGGGACAGAAACTCGCCGATCTCGGCCGGTATCACAGCAGAGCGAAACGAACGGGCTCCGGCTCGGACGTTCCGCTTGATGCGCCCTATGAACCTGGGGGTGGTGGCGGTGTCCACGCCGGTGAAGGGGGCGGAAAGCTGCTCGATATGCTGGCGCTGAGCCAGACCAGCCCCAGCGAAGCCGCCAGCCGTCGTGAACTGATTGTCTTGCTGGCCGACGCTCTGGCCGATCTCCCCGCTCCCGAGGCCGAGGTGCTTT
>JAYVYS010000469.1:0-8305 GCA_043784005.1 Isosphaeraceae bacterium | reverse complement strand
TCGAGCGGAAATGTGATCAGATACCGCGTTTCCTCCAGAAATTCGTCGGCAGCCTGGGCGACGGTGGCGGGGGTGGCCGGGAAAACGCGCCGTTCGCATTGCGGGCAGAATACTTCGCCGATTCTCGCGAACAAGAGGGAGAGGTGATCGTGGATCTCCGTGGCGGTTCCCACGGTGTTCCGAGTCAACGTCTCCGGTCGACTCCGTGTGGATGTGACGGCCACCGCGGGAGGAAGGCCCTCGATCACGTCGGCATCGGGCTTATCGAGTTTTTCAAGAAACTGGCGGGTATAGGCCGAAAACGTTCCGATGTAACGCCTCTGGCCTTCCGCATACAAAGTATCAAACGCGAGTGAACTTTTCCCCGCGCCGCTGACCCCCGTGATGGCGATCAATCGGTTCAACGGGAGATCAAGGTCGATACCTTTGAGGTTATGAACCCGGACTCCTCGGAGCTTGATCTCGGAAATTACGCTCACGTAGTCGTCCAATCTCACCGTACTACTTCTATCGGCTTACCAACCGACATCGTAACGCGGTGGGCTGCCGACCGACACGGAAACCTTGACCTTCCTTGATAAGTAATTTTGTGATAACGAGTTAAACCCGATAGTAGCGATCGCTGATTGACATTTCGGGTGCCGCTTTTTATAGTCATTTAGGATCAACGCGATTGCAATCACCCTTCTCCTCGCGTCCCCCGTGCATTCGTTCGCTGCCGTTCGACAAGGATATGCCTCCGGGGATTTCCCCTCGTCCCAAGAGACCCGGTCGATGCCCGACCCTGACTTGACCCCACGTCCCGGGTGTCTTGACCCCTCCGGCCATCCGGCGGGTGGATCGTCGGTAGATCGCGCTTCGGGAATCGGGAATGCGGGCAGTTCCTCCGTCGACCCGCCGACATTGCGAAAAGTGGTCGTTTTGGCGACGGGGTCGAGCGCCCTCTCATCACGCGTGGAGATCGCCGTCGGGGAGGGATCGGTCTTGCAGACAGCGCTCCCGTTGCCTCGAAACGGCGAACGGATCGACATGTTCTTGCTGGAGCAGTCGATCGGGGTCGGAGGAATGGGCGCTGTCTTTCGAGCGCTCGATACCCGGCTCGATAGGCAAGTCGCCCTAAAGATTTTGCCTCCCGAGCAGGCGAACGATTCCGAGGTGGTTCAGAGGTTCTACCAGGAAGGCCGAGCCGCCGCCCGACTCGACCACGAGAACATCGCTCGGGTCTACACGATTGGCAACGATCGCCGATACCACTATATCGCCTTCGAGTACATCGAAGGAACCACGGTCCGTCAGCGCGTCGAGAAGAACGGGCCGCTACCGGTCGGCGAGGCGATCAACTTCACGTTGCAAATTGCCGACGCTCTGGTGCATGCCGCGGAACGCGGCGTGGTACATCGCGACATCAAGCCTTCGAATATCATCGTGACGCCTCACGGGCGCGCGAAGCTTGTGGATATGGGGCTGGCGAGGCGGTTTGAACGCGGAGGGGACGACGGCCTGACCCAGAGCGGAATGACCCTGGGAACGTTTGACTACATCAGCCCCGAACAAGCCCGCGACCCTCGCGATGTCGATGTCCGCAGCGACCTTTATTCGCTTGGATGCACACTGTTTCACATGCTTTCAGGTCGACCGCCGTTTCCCGAGGGGACGGTCCTTCAGAAGCTTATCCAACATCAGGAAGAAGCGCCTCCCGAGATTCGGACGCTCAACCCGGCCGTTCCGCCGGACCTCGCGAGCATTCTGGTGAAACTGATGGCGAAGGATCGCGACCGACGCTATCAGACGCCCGAGCAGTTGATGCGAGACCTACTGACCGTGGCGGGCTCTCTAGGCCTGCGATCGGTCAGCCCGGAAGGCCTGGTCTGGCTGGAGAACGACGCGACCGCGGCCTGGGAGCACCACCTTGTCTGGGGGGTGCCCGCCCTTGTGTTCGCCTTGATTGTTTCCGCTCTGCTATGGTGGGGCCGCGATGGCGGATCGCCCACGTCGCTGGCCACCGCGGATGCCGAGACCAACCTTCGGTCGGTCAAGCCATTGTTCACGGAATCGGTGAATCCGAGCTCGCGTTACGTCCCGAAGACCTCACCCGCTCCGCGACGAGTTCCGGAGGTGGATCCGGCGACCCTGCCTGTCGCCTCGGCACCGCGAAACATCACCGTGGAGTCGACCGAGGATCTTCTCAGCGCCATTGCTAACGCGCCCGCCCGGTCAGTGATCGTGCTGGCGACCCACGGCCCCTTCCTTCTCGGAGCAGGGAACGCCGGTGAACGGCCTGCCGCCGCTCGATGGACAGGTCGAGACCTCACAATCGTCGCGGATTCCGGCATCCGGCCCGTCCTTCGACTGGCGCGCGACTTGCCTTCGGGGGTGAACGCTCGGCCGGCCTTGCTCGACTTCAAGGACAGCCACGTGACGCTCGAAGGCCTTGAGTTCCAGCTTGAAACGGGAGACCGCGTCGAACCCCTCTCCGCGATCCGCGTCGAAGATTCCGAACTTACGATCCGCCGCTGCCTTTTCCGACGAATCGGCGCTCTCAGTTCCGACGATGGACGCATCGTTGCGATCGAGGTGCATTCGAGTGGTGCAGGCAATTCGGCGGCAATCGCCGGTCAGGATCGGCCCCCTGCATTGTTCCTGGACAAGTGTCATATGGATGGCAACCTTGTAGGCGTACTCGCGACGGGATCGGTCGATCTCAATTTACGAGATTGCACCCTAGCGACTTCAGAGCCCTCTTTTTGGATGGACAACGGCCTCGCGACCACCGCGTTTCCCGTAGAAATACGGCTTCGACATGTAAGTGTGATCGCCTCGGCGAGTCCCGTCTTTCGATTCGAAGGTGCGTCCCCTCGGATCTCGATCGACGACTCGGTGGTCGCGCCGGCCGGAACGGAGGAAGCCACACTGGTCGTCACCGATGCCCCCGACGCGGTGATCTGGCGCGGCCGGTCCAATCTTTACGCACGTATCGCGACCTACATGCTGCCCCTCGACCCCAGGAGGGTTCGTGAGGCGGTTCGCGATGCCTCGGCGTGGAAGGAAACCCCGAACGACCTGCGAGAATCCGGCTCGGTATTCTCACAAAGCATGATCTGGGCCGAGCCCGATCCCTTTGCGGCGTTCGCGAACGAGACCCAAAACCCGACACGACTCTTCCGCCTGGCTTCAGAAAACCTCGCGGTCCCGGCAGATGTCGGGGTCCGTCAAGGACCACTAGGTACACTGCCTCCACCGGTTCGGCCTGCCTCGACCAAAGCCGTCGCATCGGAGGGATTCACATCCAAAGGAGAGGCGAACACAACCGAGATTCCTTCCTCAGTTCCGTCGGAACGGGTCGCGGAAACGCCGAAAGCCCGTTCCGTTCCGCCCACGATTGTCGCCTCGACGAATCTGCCGAAATCGGCTCCCGCGGAACCCTCGGTCGCGCCCGGTACATCGAAGCCCGCTGATTTGCCCGAAATGCCCGTGATGCCGCCGGGACGCGAGAAAGCCGTTGCGGGTGACGCACCTCCGGCCGGAATCGACCCGATCGAAATGCCCACTATGCCAGTGACTGAGAGCGGGGAAGCGGGCGCGAGCACCCCGACGACCGAGCCTATGCCTGTCGCTCCCAAGCCACCAACCTCGATTCCGTCGCGGAACGATCCGTCTCATGCGGAAACTTTGGTGCTTCGAAAAGCCGACCAGTTGCATAATCTTCTGGGCGACCCGTCCGGGCGTCCGGGGTTGATCCGGGTTGCAGCCGACGCCGACTGGGAACTGGCAGGGTCGACGATTCGAGGCACAGGCTCCTGGCGGATTCAGGCCGAGGCCGGCAAGACACGTCCACGGCTTCGCTATTCTCCCTCGCCTGCCGATCGAGACCCTACGACGGGTTGGTCGTCACTCTTCGGCCTCCGCTCCGGCTCGCTTCAACTGGAGGGGTTCGACGTGATTTTGCCCCGCACGAATGCGCCCCGGCCGGGACGATGGGCGGCGTTCTCCCTATGGCCTGGAACCTATTTGAATCTCGTCAACTGCACGGTCACGATCGAAGGAGATCAGGCCACCTCGGCCGTTGTGACGGTGACGCGAGGTGATCGCGAGGAAGACGACGGGATCAAGGTTCCCGATCCGCTCGCGGCCACGGTTCAGGTCAGTGATAGCCTCTTTCGAGTGGGGGGCGACCTTGTCGATGTCGCTGCGGGAGAGCGTCTGGTTCTCGAAATCAACGACGCCCTGATTGCAGCGGCGGGAAGTGCCGTTCACGCACACGGCTTGCCCAAAGGGCAGACAGCGGAGCGGTTGAGTCTCACGTTCCGGAAGGTGACGGCCCGAATGGGGCGTGGGCTCATCTTTCTTCAAAGTGCTCAAGGCGAGCCCGAATTGCCGGTCGCCGACATGAATGCGCGTGACTCGATCTTCGCCACCAGCCCAAAAGACTCTCCGCTGATTCGCGTGGAAGGGCAGGACGCCCCGGCGTCGATGCGGGACAGGATCGTCTGGGAAGGCCATGGCGTGGGATATCATCAAATCTCCACCTATCGTCGCGATCAGTCGGCTCAACTCGGAACCGTCCCGACCCTCTACGACCGGCCAAGTTGGGTGGTGGCGGTTGGGTCTCGCGAGCTAGCCGCGATTCACGGCGACCTGAAGTTCCTAGAAGAGTGGGACGAAGATTTCCCCCCGTGGACGATCGGTCGTGACGATGCCCGCCTTGCGAACGATTCGCCCTCGATAACGGCCGGCTGCGATCTCGAGCGAATTCCCATCGCGCCGACGGTAAATTAGTTTCTCGGATCCGGATCAGTGGAAAATCGCGGATCGGCGCGGTGCTCCGACACCGCCACTTGGAGCCTTCCGTCATAAGGCTGGTGGAGTCGCTGACTCACGCCTCTCAAGGGTTAGGCAGGTTGAGCTTCTTAAGCTCCGCGATCGCCTCGCGTGATTTCCCGCTCTCAAGAAAATCCATCGCGAAATTCAGGATATCCACATGCGACCGTCGAAACGGCACCCCAGCCCTTGGTGGTGGAACCTTCTTAACCAGTCGCATCGCAATCTCTCGACCAAGTCGTTCCAGCCCCTCTCCGTGTTCAGCCGAGACGCGAACGATCGTGCTCTCCCACGGCTCCCAGGCTGCGAGAAGGTCGGATTTGTTGGCGACAATAAGCGTCTTCTCAACGCTTTCAAGAAGCAACCAATCCATCGGTGTCAGCGGCTCCGAGCCATCGAGAACGAGGAGAGTCAGATCGGCCTCGGCTTGCCGGGCGCGTGCCATTACGATCCCGGCGGCCTCGATCGTATCGCCGGACTCGTGTAGCCCGGCAGTGTCGTAAAGCTCGACCGGCCACCCATCAAAGGCGGTCCTCAGCGAAATCACGTCGCGGGTTGTCCCGGGAGATGGGTCCACGATCGCGCGGTCGTAACCCGCAAGCGCGTTCAGTAACCGACTTTTCCCCACGTTCGGACGGCCTGCGAGGGTGACCGACCAGCCGGTGAGCAGGCGTGTCCCCACCTTCCCTCGTTCGATCAAATGGCTCAATAACACCGCCGCTTTCATGTCTCTAAATGTCGCGAGCCGGACAATCTCCTCCAGGTCACGCTCGAGCGCCCCTAGCGATTGTTCGAGAAGTATCTCGGCGGTACGCAAGGTCGGGGCCTGCGCCAGGTCGGCAAGGGTCTGAGAAGCCACGCTCTCTCGCAATGGCCGGGGGAGCCGGGTCTCGGTCGTAACGTCTTCCGCTCCCGCATCTAAAATCGCTTTCATGACGAGATCAATCGGCGCGGGACCACCGTGGCAGTGGAACTCAACCGCTGGCGTCTCCTCAGAAACGATGAGCGCCACAACCTCGTCGCCGAGCCCTTCGCCAGCCCTTCCGTATCGAGGCCGGTTGCGAGGGCCTTCCGCGAGGCCACTCCCACGCGCGGGGCGAAACGCGCGATCGGCGACCGCAATCGCGTCGGGGCCCCAGATCCGAAGGACCGCAAGCGCTCCGCGTGACGCGGACGTCAGGACGCATACATACGTTTTCGAGGCTTGACACAGCATGATGTTAATGGGAAAGAGACGCCAGCCCACGCAGCACCAGATCGTGAATCACCTCGGCCCCCTCCCATCCCACCGACTTGCAAAGGGCCTCGGCGTCTCCCCCCGAGAAGACGACCCAGGGGTTTGGGAAAAGACCCTCGGATTGTCGCGCGAGGAGTTCCCGGATCGCGCCGACCACGCCCCAGTACACCCCGGCCTGAAGCGCGGGGATCGTCGAATCGCCCCACGCGGGGGGGTCGGAAATCGGGTTAATTAAAGGGAGTTGGGCTGTCTGAGTAAAGAGGGCTTTCGCCGAAAGAAACAAGCCGGGTCCGATCGATCCCCCTTGCCAGGTGCCGTCGGCTCCGACCCGTTCAACGGTGATGGCGCTTCCACAGAGGACAACCATGCCCGGCTGGCCTGCCGGCCGCATCGCCTTCGCTCCCAATACGGCGATCGCCCGATCCGCGCCGGCTGTCTCGCGATATTTAACCAAACTCGCGATGGGAACGTCGCTCGCGTTTCGATACCAGACAATGTCGTTAACGGTGTTTCTTGTCAGAAACATGCCCAGCCGTTCGGCCAGAGGAGGATTGACCGAAGAGATTCTCCATGACGAGGGAACCGCGAATGAGGGGTTCCAGCCTCGCCAAACAGAGTCCCAGCGTGCCGCGTCATCAAGGGGAAGAGAAACGGATTCCGCGATGTTTCCCGAGGCGTCAAGCCTGCCCCACTTGAGCCGACTGTTCCCCAGGTCGGCCACGATCCGAAGCCGCTCGAGCAGATCACTTCCAGTTTCGTCGAGCGTCCGGAATGCCATGATAAGCGTCGCGCCCGGGGTTTTCGACGGACATCAACCTTCGGAGGCTTCCGGCGCGACGGTCTCCAACACCTCCGCCTTGACCTCGACGGGTCCCGCGGCGATGACACGGGTCGATGGGGCAATCACGTCGTCGTCGATGGCCGGGAGCTGGTCGAGCCGGTCGGCAATCCGGCGGAGAAGCTCCGGAATACCCTGACCCGTCACGGCCGAGATACAGAGCGGCGTCTGCCCGAGTTCGCGAGCGATTCGCTCCGCCGATTCGGTGGAACCGGTCACGTCGAGCTTGGTGATCACCAGAAGCTCGGGCCGTTTCGCAAGCGCGGGGCTGTAATACTCCAGCTCGTGCCGGATCGTCTTATAGGAGGCCACCGGGTCGGAACCGTCGATCGGCATCGCATCGACCAGATGGACAAGGAGCCTCGTCCGCTCAACGTGGCGAAGGAATTCGTGACCGAGTCCGTGCCCCTCATGGGCTCCTTCGATCAAACCGGGAATATCGGCCGCGACGAACCCACGATCCGGACCCACCTGGACCGTGCCCAGGTTGGGATATTTCGTGGTGAACGGGTAATCGGCAATCTCAGGGTGCGCCCGCGAGATCCGTGAGAGCAAGGTCGATTTTCCCGCATTCGGTAGGCCGATCAAGCCCACGTCGGCAATGACCTTCATCTCCAGAGAGATCCAGCGCTCCTCGCCGACCCCTCCTTTTTCCACCTGCCGAGGTGCCCGGTTCGTCGATGTTTTAAAGTGCGTGTTGCCGTGGCCGCCCTTGCCCGCCATCGCCACGATCACCATGTCCCCGATCTGTTTGAGGTCGCGAAGGACGTGACCCCTGTCGCGGTCGCGGATGATGGTGCCGACCGGCACGTCGATAACGAGATCCTCGGCCATCCTGCCCGTGCAGTCCGATCCGGTCCCGTGACCGCCCGGCGCGGCCTTCCAGTGACGTTGAAAGGAGAGGTGGGCCAGGTTGGTCAGCCCTTCCACCGCCCGGATCACCACATGGCCGCCGCGACCGCCGTCGCCGCCGTTGGGACCGCCGCGGGGCACATACTTCTCGCGACGAAAGCTCAGGCAGCCGTTGCCGCCGTCGCCGGCCTTCACGAAAAGTGTCACGCGATCCACGAACATGAAACAGACCCCCGAACGTTCGCAATCGAACAAAATCTCAAGGCACAAAGAAACCCGGTTTCCTCACGAAACCGGGCTCCCGGTCTGTTTTACGAAAAACAACTCGAATCAAGCGGTCGCGGCGACGAGCGGAAGGACATTGATCCGACGCCCTTCGCGATCGAACTTGACCGTCCCTTCGATCAGGGAATAGATCGTCCAGTCGTTACCGACGCCGACATTGCGGCCCGGCTGCCACTTGGTGCCATTCTGACGGCAGATGATGCTGCCCGGCTTGGCATATTGCCCGCCGTACAGCTTGATGCCAAGCATCTTGGGATTCGAGTCGCGACCATTGC
>JAYVYS010000468.1:0-3255 GCA_043784005.1 Isosphaeraceae bacterium | reverse complement strand
GCCTCTCCGATTTCAAGCGAGGGACTATCGGAGTGATCGACTTCGCCTGCTGCGTGGTTGTGTGTGATGACATAGGGTCAAACCCGGATTTATCCTTGGTCGTCTCGTAGGGTGGGTCGAGTCTTCGAGGCCCACCACGCATTGGACGACGGTGGGCCTTTCCGAGATTCCGCGGGTTTTACAGAGTTTCGGGCCTCAATGGCTTCCGCGCTTGACATCTCCCCGCGCGAAGATGCTCGCGACGTAATTCAAGACGTCGGTCGCTGAATCCTCGTCGTAGCCGTAGTTCCGGATCAGGCGGCCCTTCACGATGTCGATCTTCTCCTGGGTGTCTTTGTCCACGACGCTCGACACCAGGCTCGTCAGCTTGATCGTGTCCTTCTGGTCCTGGAAGAGCTTCAGCTCCAGGGCCTTCTGGAGCCGTTCGTTGGTCCGGTAGTCGAACTTCTTGCCGTCGAGCGAGAGGGCACCGATGTAGTTCATGATCTCGCGGCGAAAGTCGTCTTTGCGGCTTTCGGAGATCTCGATTTTTTCTTCGATCGAACGCATCAGTCGTTCGTCGGGTTCCTCGGTCTGGCCGGTGTACTTGTTCTTCACCCGCTCGCGCTGGGTGTAGGCCTTCAAGTTATCGAGGTAGTTGCCACAGAGCCGCGTCAGGGCGTCTTCGTCGGCCGCGATCGCACGTTGGACCTCGTTTTTCACGATGTCTTCGTACTCCTCTTTGACCACGGAGAGGAGGTGTTTGTAATGCTTGCGGATGTCGTCATTGTTGATCAGAGAGTGGTGCTTGAGCCCGGCCTCCAGCTCGTTCAACACCATGAACGGGTTGACCGACCGCGCGTCGGGGTAGCCGACCAGCGCATTGGAGATTTTGTCCTGAACATAGCGCGGGCTGATCCCGTGCATTCCTTCGCGTTCAGCCTCTTCGCGCAGCTCCTTGATGTTGTCTTCGGTGAATCCGGGCAAGGTTTTGCCGTTGTAGAGCTTTAGCTTCTGTAAGAGCGAGAGCCCGGCGTTCTTGGGCTCCTCCAGGCGGGTCAAAACGGCCCACATCGCGGCGACTTCCAGCGTGTGAGGCGCGATCCGTTTGCCTCGGACTTTCTTGCTGTTGTAATCCTTCTCGTAGATCTGGACTTCGTCGGAAAGCCTTGTCACATAGGGGACGTCGATCTTGACGGTCCGATCGCGCAGGGCTTCCATGAACTCGTTGGACTGAAGTTTCTTGTACTCGGGTTCATTCGTGTGCCCGAGGATCACCTCGTCGATGTCGGTCTGGGCAAACTTCTTGGGCTTGATCTTGTGTTCCTGGCTCGCGCCGAGGAGGTCGTAGAGGAACGCGACGTCGAGTTTCAAAACTTCGATGAATTCGATGATTCCGCGATTTGCGATGTTGAACTCGCCGTCGAAATTGAACGCCCTCGGATCGCTCTCGGTGCCATATTCGGCGATCTTGCGATAATTGATGTCGCCGGTCAGTTCGGTCGCGTCCTGGTTCTTTTCGTCTTTGGGCTGGAACGTGCCGATTCCGATCCGGTCTTGCTCAGAGAGAACGAGGCGACGGACCCGGATGTCTTCCAGCGCGCGCGACCAATCGCCCGCGTAACGATCCATCCGCTCGTTGTACATCTGGCGGCAGAACGGGCAGAGGTCGCCCTCGATGTTGACGTGGAAGGTTTGGTCTTCATCACCGACATTGATGTCGGCGAGAAACGCCTCACGGTGTTCCAGGGGGATCAGGTGCAGCGGTTCCTCGTGCATCGGGCAGTCGGTGAATGCGTCCGCGCCGTCGAGCCCTTCCTCGCGCCATGAATAAGTGTAGAGCGCTCCGTTATCGGTCTTGGAATAGGCCTCAAGCCCCTTCTTCAAGATCCGCGCGATCGTGCTTTTCGAGCTGCCCACGGGGCCGTGCAAGAGCAGCACGCGGCGCTCGGTCCCATAGCGGGCCGCGGCGCTTTTGAGCACGTTCACCAAGCTCATGATCGTCTTTTCGAGCCCGAAGATGGCGTCTTGTCCACCGTTCGCGGGATCGTCGAAGAACTTGAACGTCGTGAATTTTTCCTTGTTGACGATCGTTTCCTCGGTCCCATGACTGAGGATCATGTCGTAAACACGTTGGTAGGCGGTCCGGGTGACTTTGGGGTCGGTCCGGACAATGTCGAGGTAGTCCGCAAAAGCGCCGTGCCAGTGCTTCTTTTGAAAATCCGCCAGGTTCTGGCGCCCGGCGATCCTGGCGATTAAATCCGTTCCTGTGGACATGGTTGGCTTCCCTCCTCGCGGTGAATCCGTCATGCGTGACGTGGGTGCGTAGTCTTGCGGGTCGGGTCGGAATTCAAAGGGGCTCGGTCGCTTCGCGAGCGCGTAAGGGCCGGCGGCCGCGCACGACCGAAAGATCCTCGCGGGCGAGGCGCGTCCGAATTGTCAACGATAGCTGGGGAAAGGGGACGAAGTCAGGATTCGCCTTCGGACCAGGCTTACCGAGGGATCTCAGCTCGCGAATACAAAGTCCGAGGGGAAAACGATGGGGCCTCCGCGGTTACCGCGCCGGCGCTCAAACTTGGCCCCGGGCTGATCCCGGGTCATCGCATATTCATTACAACCCCGGTTGCTTTTCCTGTCAAGCGAACCAAGGTTGGAGATTTTATTAACAACACCCTCTGGACATGAGTTCGACATTTGGAAACCCGCCCGATCGGCGAGGGTCTCCGACCCCGTCGCGCCCCGGTCAGTAGGATTGTAAAGTCCGTCCTTCTCGCTCCCGGGAGAAGGTGGCCGAAGGCCGGATGACGGCCTCCGGTTTTCGCTTGATGCAAAACCTCCCTCATCCGCCGCTTCGCGGCACCTTCTCCCAGCGGGAGAAGAGAGAATGTCGGACTCTGCGATCCTCCTGGCTCCCGGGTGGGAGAACTTGCTCCGGCCGTTCCAGATCCGCGATCGGCGAGGGTCTCCGACCCCGTCGCTCCACGATTCCCGATTCACAGAACACATCGCGCTCTTGATTCGATGGTGTTTGATGAAGCCCGCGCGCACATTCCGCGCGCAGCGCTACGCATCCCGATCATCAAAACGAGACCACACGTGAAGAAACTCACCCACGAAGAGCGCTCCAAACAAGCCCGCATCAACGCCGGAAAATCCACCGGCCCCAAATCCGAGGCGGGCAAAGCCAATTCGCGCAAGAACGCGTTGAAGCACGGCTTGACCGCCAAGATCCTCGCCATGCCCAACGAAGACCCCGCCAAGATCGCCGCGCGCGAA
>JAYVYS010000467.1:0-11191 GCA_043784005.1 Isosphaeraceae bacterium | reverse complement strand
CTGGCTTAAGGGATTAAAAAGTCGGGGCTACGGACACCACATCAAGACACTAACGGCTCAAAATACGCACTAATTCGAGATCAGGTCGCATGACGACGGCAGATCAACGAAACTGAGTGGGGTGTGTGGCGTAGCTCGAAGAGTGCTAATTGTCATAGTGTGTTCGTCGTGTACGGATGAAAGAGGCAAAGGAGTGAATCCTGGGGTCCAATCGACCAAATCCGAACAGGGGCCGATATGAAAAGCAAACGCTTGCTATCGCGCGATTCTAGGTTAAAATGTAACTGAATTAGGAAGACGCAATCGTCCGTGGCTGCCTTCCTGAGTCTTTGGGGCGAATGATAAACAGCGCCGCCGACCGCGCCCCGTGCGTGCACGGAAGTGGGCACGGGTCTCAGTTGCTAGAAGTCGATTTCGGGCGCGCAATTGCTTTCGCGTCGGCCCGAAAAAAGGCAACCGACGAAAAAGTCGAAATTCTGAAGCTAGCATAAGAAAATCCCTCGGGTTTCGTTTCCGACCATAGCGCTGGAACCGGCAAAGTTGAGGCGCTTTGGTTGTCTAAGCCAGGGGGTGACGAGGGGGTCGGTAGGGCTTAGGTTCTACCGACCCGCTTTTTTTGCCTGCCACGTCTTACTAGATCAGCGTCCACTTCCCTCCTTCAACACGGTCAAAATGCTTGCCCTCGTGACGGGCGAGGTTATTTCGCACCGTTGTCATAAACACATTTCTTTCCATCGACGAACCGTCTGTCCTCGTGTCTTGTCCCACCTCCGCGAGCTTACTAGCTACCTCGCTTGCACTCCAAACTCCTTCGCGCTTCCGCATGACATTGATGATTCGGTTTAACCAAATCGAACCCGAGTTCACATCCTCCCTTGTTTCTTCTTTGGGGAGAGTTTGATTCGGCTGTATGTCAACATTTGGTCGCTCTAGTTTAGCGAGGAGTTGTGCGGTTTCGCTATTGTCGCCAGATAGAACTGCGGCAGCATCACGGTATTTGGCCGCCATGTCCTCCAGTTCTTTGGCCAGGGAACGAAGTCTAGTTGCCTCGCGGACAGGATCGTGTGAAAGCGTCATGATTCCTCTCGATCACGCCATAAAGCTTCGCCTGCAAATTATCGTATCTGGAGAAGCAATCTTAGTCAACACACAAGATCTCAGTCAACACACAAAATGTGGGTGCATGTAGTCTTATTGTATTACACATGAGTTTTTATATATTTAACGAACTATATGAGTTATCTTAGCCTGTCAGCAAGAAACACCTTTCTGACTAGAGATTCTTTCGATATTGGCTAGCTCTAAGAGCCATCAATGAGGCCTGGTTTGATCGGCGTCAATCATGGACACAATTCAATGTCCGCCGAAGATTCTAGTCGCCTTTTTTGACTCTACAAGGGGAGCCTCTGATGTTTGAAGCATCTGACACGTGCATGGCCGTGGCTTCTGTCAGTGTTACGCAGTAAGTTGCAGTGCTAGGACAACATTTCAAGAGGTAGAGAAGAACACAACTGTCCGGCTAAAAAACCGCTGGTTTTCAAGCTCCCGGCAGACCACGTCCGCACGAGATTGTGTTTTCCGTCGAAGAATCCCTTGTTTCCCAGGGGGTCTCCTTCCCGTTCCAGTGGAGACTTGCATCGTAAACCCATAGGCGCGTAGCCATGCAAAAACCGACCTAAAACGGTGCTAAATGAACGGCAAATGAAGCTGAGATGCACTCAGCAACGATATGCTGCTCGATTTCAAAGAAGGCGGCTTGATACCGTGCGGGCCGTCTCTGAGACGGAATGCATTGCTCCAAAATCACTTGTGTCGAAATTGAGAAAAGTTTAGCCGGACAGTTGTGAGAGAAGAACTGTTTCTAAGTCGCTCGCCGTGAACAAAATTTCCGGCGGGCAAATTAGTTTTCAAACCCCTCCCTCTACGTTGATTTCGTCACACGTTCGACCGACAATGAGAGTTTACGGAACGAGTTGTCAATCGCAGCGGAGATTGCATCCATGGCGTCGTTTGAGCCGCAGGACTACGGGATCGACGAGCCTCCCCCTCGGCCCGCGACGCCACCGGTGCGACGAGGATTTGTCATCCTCCTTTTGCTTCTGTCCTTCTTCGCGGCCTTGGTTTATGGCGTTCCGTATGTGGCGGAGAGCGCGGGGTATGCCTGGGAGACCGGTCGATCCCGCGCGGCAACCGAGACCCTCGTCAAGCTCGACAAAGCGGGCCTCGTCAATCGTGCGAGCGAGCTTTTTCGGCTGGCGACCGTCGCGGTCTCGCCCGCTGTTGTTAACATTCAGACCGAAAAACTCCGCCCCGACGCTGGACCCGGCGGCATCCCGGGAGGCGGAGGGTTCGGACGCGGATTCGAGGGGCTCGGGATCGGCTCCGGAGTAATCATCGATAAAGAGAACGGCTACGTGGTGACCAACAACCACGTGATCACCGGAGCGGATCGGATCACGGTCCGTTTGAGTCAGGGGGTCGAGGTCGCCGCGAGGCTCGTCGGGGCCGACCCGCAAACCGACCTCGCCGTGATTCAGCTCAAATCGCCGGTCAAGGTCGACGCGCAATGGGGAGATTCTGATAAGCTCGCCATCGGAGACTGGGTCCTCGCCATCGGCAGCCCCTACATGCTGGATCACACCGTCACCGCCGGCATCATTTCGGCGACCGGTCGAAACAACCTGAACCTTCCCGGGATGGACGCCAACGCCTACCAAGATTTTCTTCAGACCGACGCCGCGATCAATCCGGGCAACTCCGGCGGGCCTTTGATCGACCTCAACGGCAGGATCATCGGAATCAATACCGCCATCCTTACCGCCAATTCGTTCATGAGAGGCGAAGATAGCGCCCGGCAATCGGGCGGCTTCGAAGGGATCGGTCTGGCCATTCCCTCGTCAATGGCAAGGAAAGTCGTCGAGGGGCTGATCAAGAATGGCAGCGTCGCACGAGGCTTTCTCGGGATTGGCATCCAGGAATTGAAGCCCGCGATGGCGAAAGAATTGAAAGTTCCCGATGGTCAGGGGACGTTCGTCAACAACATCCAGCCCGGAGGCCCTGCGGCCAAGGCTGGCCTCAGGGTCGGCGACGTCATCGTCAAGATCGAAGGCAAGGCGACCCCCGATCCCAGCGCGCTCCGCTTGCGAACCGCCGGTGCCACACCGGGTAGCGAGGTCGTCGTTGAGCTGATCCGCGACGGCTCACCGCAAACCGTCAAGGTCGTGGTGGGAGAGCTTTCCAGCGCCGCTCTCGCCGCGATCACATCGTTCGGGTTCACCGTCGCGGAAGTTCCCGCAGGGGTCAACGGCGACCCGAACCCCTCGGTCGTCGTCTCCACCGTGGTTCGAGGAGGACTCGCCGAGCGCTTTAGAATGGCTCCCGGTCTCAAGATCTTGGCCGTCGGCCGGACTGAGACGCACACCAAGGCCGATTTCGACCGCGCTTCTTCCGCCTTTACCCCCGATCAAGGGCTCCCCCTTCAGATCCAGCTTCCCAACGGTCAGATCGGCTTTGTGACGATCGGTGGGCCGCGTTGAAATGACCGGCCTTCGTCCTTAGATTCCATCCCGCCACTGCGACGTGCCAAATCCTCTCCTATCACATGACTGCTCCATCATTGTGTTGGACGTCTTGGCCCACATCGTTCGATAACAAGTCAATTGTCCGCCTCTGATTCCCTATCCCGAGCCTGAATCGCCGAAAACGACCTGGACCCTTGACTTGGACACCTGGTTTGCAAGACACTTTCCTTCCTCGGGGAGAGGGATTTGTGTGGGTCTGGGTAAGAATCGCTAGGGATGGGCGTGGTGGAACGAAGGAATTCGTGTTGTCAAGGGTCAAGGTGAAAGGGCTTCGTGAGCGCCGGCTGGGGCATTTCACGGGGACTTACCACTTATCCTAACTGCAAAAAACGTGACGGTTTAGAAAGAAGTCCGGGGGTTGTCGTCCGGGTCTTCGAAAAACTTGACCGAATCCGAGGGGGGGGTATAATTCCCACGTAACCGCCAATGGAAAGGGCACGGTGGGTGATTACGGGATGGGACGATGAGACGTCGCCGACTCGTTGAAATTGCCCACCATGGACCCGGGCCTGATTTGCGTTCAGGAGCCCCCGGTGCCCCGACACTCCGAAGTGATTCTCGCATCGATTAAGAACGCCGTCGACATCGTGAAGCTTGTAGGAGACTACGGGCTCAACGTTTCACGCGCCGGTTCGAAGTATAAAGCGTTGTGCCCGTTCCACGACGATAAAAACCCGTCGATGGTTCTGGACCCCGAGCGACAATCGTATAAGTGCTGGAGTTGTGGGGCCGGAGGTGACGTTTTCGACTTCGTGAAAGAATATGATCGTGTGGAATTCTCTGATGCTTTGAAAACTCTGGCCGATCGGGCCGGTATTGTTCTCGAAGCGTCGATCTCAGTGGCGACCGCGGATCGTGGCGCATCGAAAAGTGAACTCCTCGGGGCCAACGCTTGGGCCGAGACGGCATTCGCATCGGCCTTGAAAGCATCGGAACTCGCCCGGACGTATCTCGGGTCGAGAGGGATCAGCGACGAGAGTGTGGATCGGTTCCGACTGGGGTATGCCCCGGGGGAACGAGGTTGGCTTGTTTCAAGAGCCAAACGCGCGGGTTTCCCCGTGGATGTGCTAGAGCGTGCGGGATTGGTATCACGGCCGGCTGAGTTGCCAGGGACGGTCCGTGAGCGATTCCGCGGGCGTCTCATTTTCCCGATCCACGACACCCGAGGCCGCGCGGTAGGGTTTGGCGGTCGAATTCTTCCCGAAGTTGAACGATTATTGGCCTCGACCGGAAAAAATGTCGCAAAATATCTTAATAGCCCCGAGACTCCGCTCTTTCAAAAACGAAAGGTCCTCTATGCGGGGGACCTCGCTCGCTCCGCCGCCCGAGAGGCGGGCTGGATCGCGGTTGTCGAGGGCTATACCGACGTGATCGCCGCGCATCAGGTGGGACTTCAGAACGTCGTTGGAACGCTGGGAACCGCCCTGGGTGATGATCACGTGACCGCGCTTCGACGCTTGACCGAGAAAGTCGTCCTCGTCTTTGACGGAGACGCCGCCGGCCAGAACGCCGCCGACCGATCACTCGAACTGTTTCTGGGCCATGAGGTGGATGTGCGGGTCCTGACGCTTCCCGAGAAATTGGACCCCTGCGACTACCTTTTGAGAGAAGGGGCGGATGCGTTTCGCGCACTTGTTGAGAAAGCGATCGACCCCTTGGCGTTCATCCTGAAGCGGGCTGGAGAGACATTCGACTTGGAGGCGCTGGAAGGTGCGAGGCAGGCCTCCGAGTGGGTCCTGGCGATTCTCGCGAAGGTGCCCTCGCAAAATCGGCAGGGGCTGGACGTGAAGGTCGACAAGGCCCTGGACACGATGGCCACTCGGCTTCACGTCCGGGTCGACACGCTTCGTCGCCGGCTTCGCGACCTCCGTCGAACCGCTGCCGCCCGACCCGGGTTCCGACAGAACCGCGTCATGACCGCAAGCGCCATTCCCGGCAATGCCACGGAACTGCCCCTGACACCGTACGATTCTTCAGTAAAATCCGACGCGATGAGCCCAAACGTCGCGGGATCGCATGAAGCGATTTTCGCGGATACCCCTATTATTAAAGCACCGTACCGCGTCTCGGACCTTGATCCGCAAGACCGCGACCTGATTCAACTCGTGCTCAGTGAACCCGCGTCCGTGGCGCAAGTGATTACCCGGGTCGCGCCGGGATCGCTTCGGGACGCTCCTTTGCAAACGATTCTACAAGCCTGTTACGACCTTCACGGAGAGGGACAGCCCGCGCTTTTGGAGCGGGTGGCCCTTCGCCTGGAAGAACAGGAAGTTCGAGCACTTGCCGCGGGACTTCTCTTGCCGATGGAAGCCGGTGCCTTGCCGGACACAATCCAGCCGGCATCCTGGGAAGAGCGACTTGCGCGGATTCTCGCTCGCCTTGCCGAGCGCGATCGAAAGCAGCGACTGGACGACCTCGCATCGGCCTTGGCCGAGATGAACGAATCCGACGACCCTGTGGCTTACCAGGCTTTGCAGACGGAATTACGAAGGCTACTGACTCAACGGCCGGGCACCAAGAAGAAATCGGCGTCCTGACCCGTCGTTCCGTGCCGTGTGATAGGGAGGTATTGGATGGATAAGTTGGACGAGGGCCTGAAGACGCTCCTCGATAAAGGCAAACGCCGAGGTTTTTTGACCTTTGACGAGGTCAATGACTTCTTGCCCGACGAGGCCAGCAGCCCGGAAAAGATTCATGGCTTGCTTGAATCCCTCGACGAGATGGGCATCGAGCTGATCAACGAGGACGAAGCCGAGGCGCGCCTGCTCGCCTCGGGTGCGGACTCGGACGACGAGCCCGATGAAGCCGTCGACGAACCGGCCGATGACGACGAAGGCGAGTTGACCCCCGAAGACCTCGACGAGATCTCGCGCCGAATCGACGACCCGGTTCGCATGTATCTCACCCAGATGGGCGAGATCCCCCTGCTCACTCGTGAGCAGGAGATCAACCTCGCGAAGCGGATCGAAATCACCCGCAAGCGGTTCCGCCGCAAGGTGCTCGAATGCCACTTCGCCCTTGCCCTGGTGGTTGACGTCCTTAAGAAAGTGAACGACGGTGAGCTGCCGTTCGACAGGACGGTCAAGGTCTCTGTCACCGAGAACCTTGAGAAAGACCAGATCCTCGGCCGGATGCCGCACAACCTTGTCACGCTCGTCCACCTCATGGAGGTCAACAATCGAGACTTCCGCGGCTACGTTCGAGAACGCGATCGGTCGACACGCCGCAGGCTTCTCGCCGACCTCAAGAGCCACCGCCGCAAGGCCGTGAACCTTGTCGAGGAACTGTCGATCCGGACCCAGAAGGTCCAGCCCCTGATGAAGCGGCTGGAACAGGTCGCGGGCCGGATGAACGAGCTGATGTTCCAGCTCGCCGAGTATCGGGCCGGTCGGGGCGGCAAGGAAGAACGGTCCAACCTCCAGAAGGAGTTGAAGGACCTGATGCGGATCACGCTCGAAACCCCTTCGAGCTTGACCAATCGCGTCGAACTGATGAACGCCCGCTTTCGCGAATACGAACAGGCCAAGCGAGAGCTATCCGGCGGCAACCTTCGGCTCGTCGTCTCGATCGCCAAAAAGTACCGCAACCGCGGGCTCTCGTTCCTCGACCTGATCCAGGAGGGGAACACCGGCCTGATGCGGGCGGTCGATAAGTACGAGTATCGCCGCGGCTACAAGTTCAGCACCTATGCGACGTGGTGGATTCGGCAGGCAATCACACGGGCCATCGCCGACCAGGCCCGTACGATTCGCATCCCAGTCCACATGATCGAGACGATGTCGAAGCTTCGCAACGTCTCGAAGAAGTTGCTTCAAGAGAAGGGCCGCGAGCCGACCATTGAGGAAACGGCGAAGGCCGCGAACATCTCGGTGGAAGAGACCCGTCGGGTGATGAAAATCAGCCGGCACCCGATCAGCCTCGACCGTCCCGTGGGCGAAAGCGAAGACAGCTACTTCGGAGACTTCATTGAGGATGAAGCCGCCGAGAGCCCAATCAACGCCGCCACCCAGGAGATGCTCAAGGAAAAGATCGATCAGGTCCTCAAGACCTTGACCTATCGCGAGCGAGAAATCATCAAACTCCGCTACGGTCTGGGCGATGGTTACACCTACACACTTGAAGAGGTGGGCCGGATCTTCAAGGTCACGCGAGAGCGGGTCCGGCAGATCGAGGCGAAAGCCGTCCGGAAGCTTCAACATCCTGTCCGAAGCCGGCAACTTGAGGGTTTCCTCGAAAGTACCGGTTGACCTCAATCACCCACCGCCGGCCGTCCGAAAGGACGGCCGGCGGTTTTTTTGTTTCGATGACGGCCAAGAAAGGATGGGCCCAAGTTCCGAAGCGGGATTTCATCGTTCGTCGCGAGTCCGTCACCCGTCATTGATTCTCAACCTTTCACAACGTGAGATCGCGACCTTCTCCGACCGCCCGGGACGGTGTCCGCCTCGGCGAAGAATCCTTGGAAGGGAGCCCTAAGCACAATGCCCGCGACTGCCGACAACCTCCGCGAACTTCACGTCCTCCACCAGCGTGCCAAAGCGATCCGCGACCGCTTGACCTCGGGACCCAAGACGGTCGCCGCGAGAGAGATCGCGCTCAAAACCCGGCAAACGAACCTGGAGACCTCGCGCAAGGCGCTGCAGGATGCTCGCGTCCAGCTCAAAAAGAAAGAGCACACGGTCCAGGGGCTCAACACCAAGCTCGACGACCTTACGGTCAAACTCAATCAAGCCAAAAAGAACGACGAATACAAGGCGATCCAGAACCAGATCGCACACGACAAAAATTCGATCGAGAAGCACGAAGGCGATATCCTCGAAGAGATGGTGAAGGTCGACGAACTGCTCAAAAAACTCCACGCTGAAGAGTCCGAGGTCAAGCATTTCGCCGCCGAGCTCGCCACGCTGAAAGCCAAGGTGGACGATGAATCATCGGGGCAGAGACAGCAGCTTGACGAGCTGGAAACCGCACTTGTCGAGGCCGAAGAGATCATCCCCATTGATGTTCGCGAACGCTATCGACGGACCGTGAAGCAACACGGAGCCGACGCCATGGCCCCCGTCGATTTCGACAAGAAAACGCAGCTAGGCGCATGCTCGGGCTGCTACGTCTCGGTGACCGCCCAGGCCGTCAACGAACTCATCAACGGCCACCACATGAGTTTCTGCAAAACCTGCGGCCGCATCCTCTATCTCCCCGAAGAAGAAATCCACAACACTCGACGAAGCTGACTGAACGGGCGCATTACCGCGTTCTGGAGACGCTTCCGGAAATTCGGGAACTTCTCGCGGTCTCGATCGCACTACAACCAGGATGAAACCGACGAGTAAGCGACCAAGGAGGGTCCAAGGATGGCGGGCACTCGACTGGGCGAAGCCTATCGGCCGCTTTGTACGCTCTTCAATGTGGGCACGGTCTCGGGCTTGACCGATGGTCAATTGCTCGATCGGTATCTTCAACGGGGCGGCGAGGCGGCCGAGCTTGCCTTCGCGGCCCTTGTCGAGCGCCATGGTAAACGGGTGCTGCGGGTCTGCCGGACCATCCTCGTCGATCACGAGGAAGCGCGCGACGCCTTTCAAGCGACCTTTCTGGTCTTGGTCCGCCGCGCAAAATCCATTCGCGCGCGGGATTCCGTCGCAGGCTGGTTGCATGGCGTCGCGCTCCGTGTGGCGTCGTCGTCCCGAGCCTCCAGAAATCGGCGTCTCGGCCTCGAGCGCCGATTCGCGTTGATGGAACGGCCGACAGAGTCCGTCGACAACGCCGAAATCAATGATCGCCGGCGCGTGATTCTGGAAGAGCTTGACCGCCTTCCTGAACGTTATCGCATCGCCGTGGTTCTTTGCGACCTCGAAGGGCTCTCGCAAGAACAGGCCGCGAGCCAACTCGACTGGCCCGTAGGCACGGTAAAAAGCCGCCTCTTTCGCGCCCGAGAGCGGCTCCGCGATCGCCTTACGCGGCGGGGACTCGCCCCTTCGGCGTCGGCGTCGTTGTCGTTTTTGGGTTCACCCTCAATTCTCTCAAAGTCTCTCACAGACGCCACATTGTCGGTCGCGAAAGGCTTCGCGGTAAATCACTCCGGACCCGAGATGATGCGTGGTCCGGCCGAAATCCTCGCGCAAGGAGTGCTTTCCATGTTGAAATTCAAATTGATGTTGAAATCCGCGATGACTACCGTCCTGGTCGGATCGGTCGCCGCGGGAACCGTCCTGTTCGCTCAGCGGAAAGCGATCCCTGATCCCACTCCGACCGCACGGATGGAAAAATCGCAGATCGCGTTCGAGATCATTTCGCTTGGAATGAGCGGGCTCGAATGGCGGGACACCCTCAACTCCGACCTCCATTTCCTCGATCAAGTCGACAACGGGACGGTCTGGACGCTCGCGGGGCGCGACGAGATCAACCGGGTTTTGGCGCTCGCGCCGGGAGCGTCGTATCTGCCGAAACCCACTGCGTTTGAAGGTGAATCGGTCCAGGTGGACAACGAAGAACAGACCAAGTACGTGTCGAATCTCGAAATCATCCGTAGCAAAGGCGGTGGGGTTGCCTTCAAGCCCGGAATCAAGACGCTCTCACACGGCAAGCGCATCGAGCTGCGGGGCAACTTGCGATCGGATGGGATTCTCGTTAAAGCGACGCTTGAATTCCGGCAAATCCTCGCGTTCACCATCCAAACGATTACCACCGAGGGTCTTAACTCCGAGGGTAAGATCGCGCGGTTGAGAGGTCAGGTTCAAGTGCCCGATTTTCGGATCGACAAAGTCGAGGGTGAATGGCTGATCCCGACCGACGGGGCTCTCCTTGTAAGCCTGGGCATTCACGAGGTCAGAGTTCCTGGCCTGTTTCGACCGACGGCCACCTTTGAACGCCTCTTCCTGATCAAGGCGTTCCGAATTCCCGAAGAGGCAATCGCCAAGGCCAAGCTTCCCGCGAGTATCCGACCCAAGGCGAATTGAGGATCTTAGCTCACCACGCATGGGACGATGATGGGCCGTAGAGACTCGACCCACCCTCCCCGAATTCCACTTTCGCTCTAACGACAAAACCCCGGCCTCCCTAAAAGGGCGACCGGGGTTTCGTGTCTCTCAGTCATCATCACGCGAGAAGCGTGACTTTCAAATCAAAGCCCGCTGAGGTCGGCGGCGATAACGTGGACACCTTTGCGGAGTCCATAGTTGTCAACCACCTCGCCCGGGACCGGCACGGTCATGCTCTTGTGCGGGGAAATGCTGATACCCGAAAGAACCTTGGGGGTCGTCTCAACACGGGACTTGCCTTCACCAAGGATCGCCAAGCCGTTAAGGATCAAGGGCGAGGCATTGTCGATCCGGACATTATAGAAGGGCTTGCCCTTCACGGTGCCGGCTTTGCTGACCTGAGCCCGGACGAGCCGGCCAAGCAGGCCTTCCGCCAGGGAGTCGGCAAACTTCAAGGCCTCAAGCTTACCATCCTTGATCTCGACCGGCAGTGTGAACTTGCCAGCGGGAACCCACGCCGTCGCGGCACCGTCGCTGGTGGCGACGAAGACGGTCGCTTCGGTCTTGGTCGCGGTATCGTCGATCACGATCTTACAGGCGACGGCCGGCGAATCAGGTGAAGCGGGGACGCCCGCCTTG